>NZ_JBBEOI010000335.1 GCF_037860755.1 Aquipuribacter hungaricus
GGTCAGGCCGGGGTCGGCGCCCCGGGGGCGGCCGCGGCGGGCCGGCGACGGCGGCGCTTCGTCCGCTGCCTCCGTAGCTCCGCCCCGTCGGGGGTGGCGCCGCGGCGGCGGGCGTCGCTGTGGACGCCGGCGGCGCTGCCCTTGGCGCGCAGCGACATGACGAAGGCCAGGACGTGCGCGACGGCCTCGAACAGCTCGCCGGGGATCTCGTCGCCGACCTCGCACGCCGCGTGGAGGGCGCGGGCCAGGGGGACGTCCTCGACCATCGGGACGCGGTGCTCGGCGGCTCGCTCGCGGATCCGGGCGGCGACGCCGTCCACGCCGCTGGCCAGCACCTGGGGCGGGCCGGCGCCGGGCTCGTAGCGCAGCGCGACGGCGTAGTGGGTCGGGTTGACGACGACGACGTCGGCCTGGGCGACCGCGGACATCATGCGGTTGCGGCTGACCTGCATCTGCTTGGAGCGCACGGCCTGCTTGATGAGCGGGTTGCCCTCGGTGCTCTTGTTCTCCTGCTTGACCTCCTCCTTGGTCATCCGGAGGTCCTTGAGCGACTTGCGCTTCTGCACGACGAAGTCCGCAGCGGCCATGACGACGCCGACCAGGACGGCGGTCTGCACCAGCGTCCGCAGCGCGCCCTGCATGGTGTCGACCGTCGAGCCCAGCGTCATCGCCCCGGCGCCCATGAGCGAGGGCATCATCGCGCTCACGGCGAACCAGGTGACCAGGACGAGAGCGGCGGCCTTGATGGTGGTCTTCGCCGCCTCCCACCACGTCATGGGGCCGAGGATCCGCTTGAGCCCCGAGTACGGGTTGAGCCGCTTGGGGTCCGGCTTGAGCTTGGGCCAGGCGAAGTGGATGCCGCCCTGCACGGCGAACGCCGCGACGGAGGCCAGCAGCGCGGCGGCGACCATGGGGACCAGGACGAGCATGCTCGCGGCGACGGAGTCGACGAGGACGTCGATGGCCACGGCGGGCTCGGGGTCGGCGACGACCTGGTCGATGCGCAGCAGGGAGCCGACGAGGCGCTCGTGGCCGGCGTGGACGACTGCCGGGGCGGTCACGGCCATCGCGGCGATCGCCGCCCAGCTGGACAGGTCCTGCGTGTGCGGGATCTGGCCCTGGTCCTTGGCCTCCTTGAGCTTGCGCGCGCTCGGGGCCTCGGTCTTCTCCCCCGCGTCACCTCCGCCCGACATCAGCCGGCCACCTGGACCAGCGTGGCGCCGATCCGCTCGGCGCTGCCGGCGACGAGGTCGGGCAGCGCGACGAACGTGTACCCGACCAGGGTGAGCGTGAGCAGGATCTTCAGCGGGAACGCCAGGGCGAAGGCGTTGAGGGCGGGCGCCACGCGGGTGGCCAGGCCCAGGCCGACGTCGGCGACGAACAGCACGGCGATCATGGGCGCCGCGATCTGCACGGCGGACAGCATCATCGTCGCGATCGCGTCGGTGACCGCGGAGGCGACGACGGCGGTGTCGAACGGCGCGCCCAGCGGCAGCACCTCGTAGCTGCGGAAGAAGCCGTGCCACACGACGAGCCAGCCGTCGCTGACCAGCAGCAGGGTGGAGGCGAGCAGCCCCTGCAGGCGGCCGATGACGGCGGCCTGCGACTGGTTGAGCGGGTCGAACGCCGAGGCCAGCGCGAAGCCGCCGACGGTGTCGATGATGTCGCCGGCGGTCCGGAAGGCCGCGAACAGCAGGAAGCAGAGGAAGCCGAGCGAGAGCCCGACGAGCAGCTGGACGACCGCGGCCCCGAGGAAGGGGCCGAGCTCCATGGGGGGCAGGTCCTCGCGCAGCGTGGGCAGCAGCGGCAGCGCGAGCGCCACCGACAGCAGCGCCTTGGCCGGCGCGGGGACGGCGCGGCCGGAGAACGGCGGGGCCACGAGCAGCCAGCCGACCACGCGCAGGGAGCCCAGGAGCAGCGCCGCCAGGGCGTCGCCGGGCACGTCGACCGCCATGCTCAGCCGCCCCGGACGAGGTCCGGGATGCGCCCGTACAGGTCGGTCGTGAAGACCGTGATCTCGGCGATCATCCAGCTGCCGAACAGCAGCAGGCACAGGCCCACCGCGACGAGCTTGGGGACGAAGGCCAGGGCGGGGTCCTGCATCTGCGTCACCGACTGCAGCAGCGAGACGACGAACCCGACGACCAGGGCGGACAGGAGCATGGGGGCGGACAGCTTGGCCCCGAGCAGGAGGGCGGCCAGGCCGATCTCGACGACGACGGCATCGGTCATGGCGCTCAGCCGTAGCTTCCGACGAGGGCTCGGATGACCAGGCCCCAGCCGTCGACGAGGACGAACAGGAGGATCTTGAAAGGCAGCGAGATGATGACCGGCGGCAGCATCATCATGCCGACGCTCATGAGCGCGCTGGAGACCACCAGGTCGATGACCAGGAACGGCACGAAGATGACGAAGCCGATGATGAACGCCGACCTCAGCTCCGACAGGACGAAGGCGGGCACGAGCGTGGTGATGGGCACGTCGGCGGCCTTGCCGGGCAGGTCGAGGTCGGCGGCCCGGGTGATGAGCGCGAGCTCCTCGGGCCGCGTGCTCGAGAGCATGAACTCCCGCATCGGCCCCAGCCCGGTGGTGAAGGCGTCGCTGATCGTCATGCTGCCGGCGAGGTAGGGCTGCACGGCGATGTCGTTGACCTCGGTGAGCGTCGGGGTCATGACGAACAGCGTGAGGAACAGCGACAGCCCGATGAGCACCTGGTTGGGCGGGGTCATCTGCAGGCCGATGGCGTTGCGGGTGAGCGCGAGGACCACGGCGATCTTGGTGAACGCGGTCGTCATGAGCAGCAGGCCCGGGGCGACCGACAGCCCGGTGATGACGAGGATGAGGACCAGCGCCGAGGCGGGGGTGCCGTCGGGGCCGTTGACGTCGATGCTCACCTGGCCGCCGGGGGCGGTGACGGCGGGCTCCGACGGCGGGGCGGGCGCGGCCGGTGCGGCGGGGGCCGCCGGGTCGACGGGCGGG
>NZ_JBBEOI010000336.1 GCF_037860755.1 Aquipuribacter hungaricus
CGACACCGTGCGCGGGGCCAGGCCGGCCTGCCCGGCCAGGTCGCGCCGGGCGAGGGGGCCGTCCTCGGCCAGGGCGTGCAGGACCGAGCGCAGCGTGGCCGGGCGCGGCCCGCCGGAGGAGCGCAGGTAGCGCCCGAGGGCGAAGTCCTCCGCCCGGTGCACGAGCAGCGCGGCTGCCGGCTCGCCGTCCCGCCCGGCCCGCCCGACCTCCTGGTAGTAGGCGTCCAGCGACGGCGACGGGCCGGCGTGGACCACCAGGCGCACGTCCGGGCGGTCGATCCCCATGCCGAACGCCGACGTCGCCACCACGACGTCGCCGCGCCCGCCGACGAAGTCGTCCTGCACCTGGTCACGTCGCCGGGCGGACATGCCGGCGTGGTAGCCCTCGGCCTGCTCGCCCTGCCCCCGCAGCGCCTCCACGAGGCGCTCGACGTGGGCGCGGGTCTGCGCGTAGACGATGGTCGCGCCCGGCCGGGCGGCGACGGCGGCGAGCACGGCCTCCTCGGCGCGGCGGGCGTCGCCGACGTCCTGCGCGGCCAGGTGGATGTTGGGCCGGTCGACGTCGCCGACGACGACCTCGGCCCCGTCGAGCCCCAGCCTGCCGAGGATGTCCTCGCGGACGTGCTGGGACGCGGTGGCGGTCATGGCGAGCACGCGCGGGCGGCCCAGCCGCTCGACCGCGGCCCCCAGCAGCAGGTAGTCGGGACGGAAGTCGTGGCCCCACTCGCTCACGCAGTGCGCCTCGTCGACGACGACGAGCCCGACGTCCGCCTTCGACAGCGCCTCGACGACGGCGTCGCGGCCCAGCTGCTCGGGGGCCAGGAGCAGGACGTCCGCCTCACCCGAGGCCACCTCCTCCAGGGTCCGGCGCTGCGCGGCGTCGCCGAGGGTGGAGTTGAGCAGGCGTGCCTCCCGCCCGGTGCCCTCGAGGGAGGCGACCTGGTCGCGCTGGAGCGACAGGGTGGGCGAGACGACGACCGCGAGGCCCGGCCGCAGCCGGGAGGCGATGTCGTAGACGGCGGTCTTGCCCAGGCCCGACCGGGCGACCAGCAGGGTGTCCGTGCGGGCGAGCGCCGCCAGCGCGCGAGCCTGGTCGTCGCGCAGCTGCGCCCCCTCGCCCAGGACCGCGACGGTGGCCGCGGCCAGCGCCTCGGCGTCGGGGCCGGCCGGGAGGAGCGTGACGGAGGCCTGCCCGGTCGTCGTGGCGCGGGCGGTGCCGGTGGTGGTGCGGGTCGCGCGGGGGGCGGTGCGGGCCACGGGTGCTCCTCGGTGTCGTCCTGCCGAGGCACTGCTCCGTCCTCGGGGAGCGGCGGGTACCCCGGGGTGCCGGGGCCGACACCTGCCTCCCGACCCCCGGGCGTGTCGCCCGCAGCCGGGCTCAGGCGCGGGGCGCGGGACCCCCGTCCGGCGGCGGCGGGGAGACCCCGAGCCTCTCCGCCAGCGCCATGGCGTCGAACGGGGCGCGGACCTTGACGTCGTTGTCCAGGTAGACGACGACGTCCCGGCCGTCCTCGGCCCACCGGCGGGCCCGCTGCGCCCACCGCTCGAGCGACACGTCGTCGTAGCCGCTGACGTACAGCTCGGACTCCCCGTGCAGCCGGGCGTACGCCAGCCCCGAGGTGTTCTCGTCGATCATCGGCCAGCGCCCGGCGGTGTCCGCGACGACGACGGCGACGTCCTGGTCGCGGGCCAGCCGGACGAACCCCGGGTCCAGGAACGAGGCGTGCCGGACCTCGACCGCGTGGCGCAGCGGCCGCTCGGCGTCCGTCGTCGTCCAAGCACGTCCCTCCAGGCGGGCGTCGTGCTCCTGCGACAGCACGGCGGCCTCGGTCGTGGTGCGCGGCAGCAGCCGCAGGAACGCCTCCAGGCGGGCCGCGTCGAAGCCGAGCGTCGGGGGCAGCTGCCACAGCACCGGTCCGAGCTTGGGCCCCAGGGCGAGCGGCCCCGAGGCGAGGAAGTTGGCCAGCGGCACCCGCACGTCGGCGAGCTTCTTCATGTGGGTGATGAACCGCGGGCCCTTGACCGACAGCAGGAAGTCCTCGGGGGTCGCGGCGGACCAGGCGCGGTAGCTGTCCGGCTTCTGCAGCGCGTAGAACGAGCCGTTGACCTCGATGCTGCGCAGCCGGCGCGAGGCCCAGGCGAGCTCGTCGGCCTGCCGGAGGCCGGGCGGGTAGAACACGCCGCGCCAGGGCCGGTAGGTCCAGCCCGAGATGCCGATCCGGGTATCGGGCACGGCTGATCGTCCCGCAGCCGGGGCGCCCGGAGCCAGACGGCGCAGCGCCGTCAGCCGGGAGCCGCGACCAGCCCGGCGGCTCCCGGCCGGGCGGCGCGACGGGCCCGTCCCGCGCCGGCCCGGTACCAGGCGAGCACGACGGCGGCAGCGAGCAGGAGCTCGGCGGCGTCCCCGGCGTGGTACAGGACCAGCGCGGCGTCGCGGAGCTCCTCGGCGGACGACGGCGCCCCGGGCGGCAGCGCCGGTGCCCGCGCGTAGAGCAGCGTCGCCAGGTGCGCGTGCGCCCCCGCGAGGACCGCCAGGGTCCCGAGCCGGACCGCCGGCGAGGAGCGCGCCGGCGCCGGGTCCCCGCCGACCAGGGTCAGCGCGGACCACGTCCCCGCGAGCAGGGTGTGGGCGAGCACGAGGCCGTGCACCCAGCCGACCTGCAGCGACACCGCGTACAGCGGCGTGAGCAGGAGCACGTGCAGCCCGACGAGGACGGGCACCGCCGCGACGACCGGGTGCGAGAGCACGTGGACGGCCCGGCTGCGGAGCACCCGCGCCAACGGCCGCCGGGACCGGGTCGGCGACAGCGCGAGCAGCAGCCGCAGCGGTGACGCGGCGACGACCGCCACGGGCACCACCATCCCGAGCAGGACGTGCTGGACCATGTGCGCCACCGCCCCGTGCGCCGCCGCGTGGCCCGCCGGCCCGGCGACCGCGGACCCGTGGGCCGCGTGGTCGGGCACCGCAGCGGCG
>NZ_JBBEOI010000337.1 GCF_037860755.1 Aquipuribacter hungaricus
GGCCGGCCGCCGGGGCCCGGGCACGCGGGCGGTGGGGCGGGCGCCGACGGTGCTGACGGCGGTGGCGGCGGCCTCGGCGGCTGCGCTGGCGGACCTGGCCGGGGCGTCCGGGAGGGGGCTCATGATCGAGTGTCGGGCCCCGGGCGCCGGACCTGTAGTCCCCCGGAGGGCGGAGCCTCACGCGCGGGTGCGCCGGTGGACCGGTGGGCCGTGGACGGGGCGTGTCGGGGGCCGTGCGAGGGGTCGGTGCGTCAGACCGTGGACAGGACGAAGGACAGCAGGAAGCCGGCCGCGGTGCTCAGGGCCACGGTCGGACCGCCGTGCTCGTAGGCCTCGGGCATGAGGGTGTCGGCCAGGGAGGCGAGCACGGCGCCCGCCGCGAAGGCCAGCGGGAGGGAGATCGTCTCCTCCGAGCTCGACCCCAGCGGCCCCGCGCCCACGACGACCGCCGCCGCCAGCAGGACCGCGCACACCGTCCACGTGCCCAGGACAAAGCCGCGGGAGCGCCCCTGGGCCCGCATGGACGCGCTGCCGACGAGCGCCTCCGGGAAGTTGGACACGAAGATCGCCGCCAGCAGCGCCAGCCCGCCCGTGCCGGCGCCCAGCGACACCCCGAGGGCGAGGTTCTCGGGGACCCCGTCCAGGGTCACCGCGGCGAGCAGCGCGAGGCCTGCGGCCCCCCGCACCGACGCGGCGGCCGGCGACCGCTCCCGGGTGGCGGCGTCCGTGTCCAGCTTGTCGCTGCCGGTGTCCTCCGGCTCGCCCGAGCCGTCGGCCCGGGCGGCCCGGTCGAGCAGGTGGCTGAGGACGGTGAACACGACGGCGCCCGCGGCGAGGCCCAGGGCGGCACGCCAGATTCCGCCCTGCTCGTAGGAGTCCTCGAACAGCTCGAACGCCAGCGCGGTGATGAGGGACCCGGCGGCGAAGGCGAGCATGGCCGCCAGCACCCGCTCGGGGACACGGAACCGGTAGCCGACGAGGGCCCCCACCACCAGGGGGCTGGAGGCGACGAGACCGAAGACGAGGGCCTGCTGCACGAGGACCACCTCCATCGTGGGCCGGGGTCGACCCGTGGCCCGTCAGTGCCCTCTCGAGCGTGGGCGCAAACCGGCAGCACGCCGCCCGGGCGTCGCACCCGGACGTGTCCGGGGGGGTCGCCAGAATTCGTCGGAGAATCTGTGCGGCGGGGTGTCGATCTGGCGCCGCCCCGTTCGTGGACAGGGTGAGCACCGGCACGAGGCCGGTGCAGGAGCGGAGGAACCGTCATGAAGCAGTACCTGCTGTCCGTCATCCACGCCTGGGACGCCCCCGTGCCCCCGGAGGAGGAGATGCTCGCCGCCTTCGCCCGCGTGGACGCCTACAACACCGAGCTGCAGGAGGCGGGCGCCTGGGTGTTCGCCGGCGGCCTGCACCCGCCGACGTCGGCGACGGTGGTCCGCCCCCAGGGCGGGGACGTGCTCGTCACCGACGGGCCGTTCGCCGAGACCAAGGAGCAGCTCGGCGGGTTCTGGGTCATCAAGGCCGAGGACCTCGACGCCGCCCTCGGCTGGGCGAAGAAGGGCGCGCTCGCCTGCGACGGCGCCGTCGAGGTCCGCCCGTTCCAGGACGAGGCCGAGGACTGAGGCCGGTGGAGGACGGCCACGCCGCCGTCGCGGCCGTCTTCCGCGCCGAGCACGGCCGCGCGGTCGCCACGCTGGCCCGCCTCCTCGGGGACCTCGGTCTGGCCGAGGAGGCGGTCCAGGACGCCTTCGTCGTCGCGCTCGAGCGCTGGCCCGTCGACGGCACCCCGCCCAGCCCGGGCGGGTGGATCGTCACCACGGCGCGCCGTCGGGCGATCGACAGGTTCCGGCGGGAGTCCACCCGCCAGGCGCGCCACGCGGAGGCGCTGCTGCTGCACGCGCCCGACGAGCCGGAGGAGGTGGGGGCGGTGCGCGACGACCGGCTGAGGCTGCTGTTCACGTGCTGCCACCCCGCGCTCGCGGTGCCGGCACGGGTGGCGCTCACCCTGCGCCTGCTCGGCGGGCTGGAGACCGACGAGATCGCCCGGGCCTTCCTGGTGCCGGAGGCGACGCTCGCGCAGCGGCTGGTGCGGGCCAAGAAGAAGATCCGCGACGCCGGGATCCCGTACCGGGTGCCGAGCGAGGCAGAGCTGCCCGACCGGCTGCCCGCCGTCCTCGCCGTGGTCTACCTCGTGTTCAACGAGGGCTACAGCGCCGGCACCGGCGAGGCTCTCGTCCGCACCGACCTCTGCGAGGAGGCCGTGCGCCTGGCGCGCGTGCTCGCCGAGCTCATGCCGGACGAGCCGGAGGTCGTCGGCCTGCTCGCGCTCCTGCTCCTGCTGCACTCCCGGCGCGCGGCGCGCACCGACGCCGGCGGGCGCCTGGTGCTGCTGCCCGACCAGGACCGGAGCCGGTGGGACGCCGCCCTGGTCGCGGAGGGGCAGGCGCTCGTGCGCGCCTGCCTGCGCCGCGGCGCGCCGGGGCCGTACCAGCTGCAGGCGGCGGTCAACGCGGTGCACAGCGACGCGGCGACGGCGGCCGAGACGGACTGGCGGCAGGTCGTCGCGCTGTACGACCACCTGCTCGCCCTGCAGCCCGGCCCGGTCGTGGCGCTCAACCGCGCGGTCGCCGTGGCAGAGGTGGACGGTCCCGCGGCCGGGCTCGCCCTGGTCGACGAGCTGGACCTCGGCGCCTACGCACCGTTCCACGTCACCCGGGCCGAGCTGCTCCACCGGGCGGGGCGCCCGGGCGAGGCGGTGGAGGCCTTCGACGCCGCGCTGGGGCTCACGACGAACGAGGTGGAGCGGGAGCACCTACGACGACGACGGAGCGAGGTGGGCGGGCCCGCGTGACCTGGCGGCCGGACGGCGTGGTCGGCGTCAGCCGCCCGGGTCGGGCACGCCGCGGCGCCGGGCGCCCGGCGCCGTCCGACCGGCAGGTCCGGCGGGCTCCGTCCGGTCCTCGGCGCGAGCCT
>NZ_JBBEOI010000338.1 GCF_037860755.1 Aquipuribacter hungaricus
GCGGGTCTTGCCCGCCCCGGCGTCGCCGGCCAGCAGGACCGCTCCGGGCCGCCCGTCGCGGGCCTCGTCGAGCGCCGCCGCGAGGGCGTCGAGCTCGGCGCGCCGGCCGACCAGCGGGGCGTCGATGCTCAGCCGGGACACGGGCCCATCGTGGCAGCGGGCACCGACGACCTGCACCCGAGGTGCGGTGCGGTGGGGTGGTCCGGGGGTGGTCGGTCCGAACGGCCGGCGGGGCGGCGGACCCGGCACGGTCGGGCCGCCGGGCGGCCGGGGTGCGCGAGCGGACCCGAGATCGTCGGGCGGGCTCGCTTCGGGCGGCTCGTCTGTGCGAGCGGGCCCGAGCTCGTCGGGCCTGGTCGCCCCGGGCGGCCCGTGGTGCACGAGCGGGCCCGAGATCACCGGGCTCCTTCGCCTGGGGCGGCCCGTGTGCCCAAGCCGGCCCGGGAGCGTCGGGTTCGGTCGCCCCGGGCGGCCCGTCTGACCGAGCAGGCTCGAGACCGTCGACGCTGGGTCCAGGGCAGGACTGCGACGGGCACGAGCGCGACCACAACGACTCACGGAGAGTCCCTCGGACGCCGCGACGGGCTTAAGCGCGACCACAACGGCTCACAGGGAGCGGGTCCGTACGCCAGGTGCGGGCGGCCGGCACCCGCGCCACGGGCGGGGGACGTCGACGTCCCACCCGCTGCCGGGGGCGCGGGAGCCCGGCCGGACGGTGAGCCCGGTGGGCGGTGCGGCTGCTGTCAGGCGGCGAGGACGAGGTCCTCGTGGCGGGTGGTGGTGCGGCGGCGGAGCCGGCCGACCCACGCGGCGAGGCGGCGGGACGTGGCGATGTCGGCGCCGAGGCGCTCGCGGCGGTAGGCCAGCTCGGCGTCGAGCAGACCGGGCGTCGGGGGAAGGACGAGCATGGTGACCTCCTGGTCGTCCCCGGTGGCTGGTCCTCCGGGTGATACCAGGCTGGGCCTGAGGGCCGGTGCGCCCCATCGTCCGGTCACGCCCACCGCCTCAGCCGCAGGCCTCGGGGCCGGCTGAGGCGTCGGGCCGAGCGTCTGAGGGGTCACCGTGCGCCGCCTGAGGGGTCACGCACGGCGACCGCGGGGCGGACTGGAGGAGCCGACGGGAGCAGCGCCCGCCGAGCGTCGACTCAGGCGGGGGCGGCAGAGGAGCCGAGCCGCGGCATGCCGAGCCCGACGGTCGTCCGTGCCGCGGGCGCGCCCGCGGGACGGGCCTGTCGCGCCTGCCACGCGTCGCCGGCACGGGTGCGCCGCAGCGAGAGGACGCCGGCGTCGGCGACGAGGTGGTGCGGGGCGGCGTAGGTGACCTCGACCTCGACGACGTCGCCGGGCCGCACGGGCTCCTCCCAGGCCGGCACGCCCGGCGCCGGGCGCGGCGCGAAGTGCACGAGCCGGTTGTCGGGGGCGCGGCCGGAGGAGCGCTCGGTCGCGGTGTCCTTGCGGCCCTCGCCCTCGGACACGAGCAGCTCCAGGCGGCGGCCGGTCTGCGCGCGGTTCTCGGCCCAGGAGATCTCCTCCTGCAGCGCGACGAGACGCTCGTATCGCTCCTGCACGACCGCCTTGGGCACCTGGTCCGGCATGGTCGCCGCCGGCGTCCCGGGCCGCGGGGAGTACTGGAAGGTGAAGGCGTTGGCGAAACGGGAGGCGCGGACCACGTCGAGCGTCGCCTGGAAGTCCTCCTCGGTCTCGCCGGGGAAGCCGACGATGATGTCGGTGGACAGCGCCGCGTCGGGCATGGCCGCGCGCACCCGGTCGATGATGCCGAGGAACCGTTCGGAGCGGTACGAGCGGCGCATCGCGCGCAGCACCCGGTCCGAGCCCGACTGCAGCGGCATGTGCAGCTGGTGCATGACGGTGGGCGTCTCGGCCATCGCGGCGATGACGTCGTCGGTGAACGAGCTCGGGTGGGGGCTGGTGAACCGCACCCGCTCCAGGCCGGGGACCGCCCCGACGGCGCGCAGCAGCTTGCCGAAGGCGAGCCGGTCGCCGAACTCGATGCCGTAGGTGTTGACGTTCTGGCCCAGCAGGGTGACCTCGACGACGCCCTCGGCGACCAGGGCCTCCACCTCGGCGAGCACGTCCCCGGGGCGGCGGTCCTTCTCGGTGCCGCGCAGCGCGGGCACGATGCAGAAGGTGCACGTGTTGGTGCAGCCGACGCTCACCGACACCCACGCCGCGTACGCCGACTCACGCCTGGTGGGCAGCGTGGACGGGAACGTCTCCAACGACTCGAGGATCTCGACCTCGGCGCGCGCGTTGTGCCGGGACCGCTCGAGCAGCGCCGGGAGCGAGCCGAGGTTGTGCGTGCCGATGACGACGTCGACCCACGGGGCCTTGCGGACGATCTCGCCGCGGTCCTTCTGCGCCAGGCAGCCGGCCACGGCGATCTGCATCCCGGGCCGGCGGGCCTTGACCGGCGCCAGGTGCCCGAGGTTGCCGTAGAGCTTGTTGTCCGCGTTCTCGCGCACGGCGCAGGTGTTGAGGACGACGACGTCGGCGCCCTCGTCCACGACGGTGGCGGGGTCCGCGGGGACGTACCCGGCGGCCTCGAGCATGCCGGTGAGGCGCTCGGAGTCGTGGACGTTCATCTGGCAGCCGAACGTGCGCACGTGATACGTGCGGTCCGGCTGCGCGGCGGCCGGCTGCGAGGGCACGGCGGCCTGCCCGAGGGAGGTGGCGGCGAGGGTCTCAGAGGTGCTCATGGCGCCTGCAGGGTACGCGCCGCGGGCCCGGCACCCCGCCCGCCCGGTTGACCGCGGCCCGCGGCGGGTACCCCCTCGGTGTCCGGGGGCCAGCGACATCGAGGAGGAACCACCATGGGAATGCTCTCCAGGCTCGTCGGCCAGGGCCGCCGCGCCGCGACGACCGGCACCACCGCCCGCACAGGACGCCCCGTGCGCCGTGGACGCGGCGCGCCCGCGCCGACGCCCGCCGCGCGAG
>NZ_JBBEOI010000339.1 GCF_037860755.1 Aquipuribacter hungaricus
CGCCCGCGGGCCCGGCCCGCGCCCCGCGCCGCAGCCGCCGGGGCACCGGCGCCGCCGCCGTGTCCGGCGACTCGCTCACCAGCCCGATGCAGGCGACCGTCGTCAAGGTCGTCGTCGCCGACGGGGACGAGGTGGCCGAGGGCGACCTGGTCGCGGTCCTCGAGGCCATGAAGATGGAGCAGCCGCTCAACGCCCACCGGGCCGGCACCGTCTCGGGCCTCGCCGTCGAGGTCGGCGGCACCGTCACCGCCGGCGCGGTGGTCTGCCAGATCAGCTGACGCGCACCGGCCCGGCTGCCCGGGCCGGTCAGGCGGCCCGGGCGGGAGGCCCGCCCGGGCCGGGACCGTCCGTGATCAGCCGATGGGGCTGGGGTGCAGCCGGCGCGCCGCCTCGGCGATCGAGCCCGACAGGCTCGGGTACACCGTGAACGAGCGGGCCACGTCGTCGACGGTCAGCCGGTGCTCCACGGCGAGCGTCACCGGGAAGATGAGCTCGCTGGCCCGCGGCCCGACGACGACCCCGCCGATGACCGTGCCGGACCCGGTGCGGGCGAAGAGCTTGACGAAGCCCTCGCTGACGCCCTGCATCTTGGCCCGGGGGTTGGTCGCCAGCGGCAGCATGACGGACACGCCCTGCGCCTCGCCCGAGTCGATCTGCGCCTGGGTCCAGCCGACCGTCGCGATCTCGGGCGAGGTGAAGATGTTGCTCGACACCGTCTTGAGCGACAGCGGGCGGACGGCGTCACCCAGCAGGTGCCGCATGGCGATCCGGCCCTGCATGGCGGCCACGGAGGCCAGCGCGAACACGCCGGTGCAGTCGCCCGCCGCGTAGACCCCGGGCACCGAGGTGCGCGAGACCCGGTCGACGGCGATGTGGCCGGACGGGCTGGTCTCGACGCCGACCTCCTCCAGGCCGAGCCCGGCCGTGCTGGGGATCGACCCGACGGCCACGAGGCAGTGGCTGCCGGTGACGGTCCGCCCGTCGGCCAGGGTGACGACGACGCCGTCGCCGTCGCGCCGGACGGTCTCGGCGCGGGCGCGCGACACGACCTCCATGCCGCGGCGGCGGAACGCCTCCTCCAGCACCTCGGCGGCGTCGGCGTCCTCGCCCGGCAGCACCCGGTCGCGGCTGGACACCAGGACGACCTCGGAGCCGAGGGCGAGGTAGGCGGAGGCGAACTCGGCGCCCGTGACGCCGGAGCCCACGACGACGAGCCGGGTGGGCAGCTCCTCCAGGTCGTACAGCTGGCGCCAGTCGAGGATGCGCTCCCCGTCGGGCATGGACGACTCGAGCCGCCGGGGCGTCGCGCCGACGGCGAGCAGGACCGCGTCGGCCTCGAGCACGCGGGTGCTGCCGTCGGGGGCGGTGACCTCGACGTCGGGGCTGCCGTGGCTGCCCTGGGCGCCCTCCACGAGCCGCCCGGTGCCGGGCACGAGGGTGACGCCGACCGCCGAGAGCGAGGCCATGATGTCGGCGGACTGGGCGTGGGCGAGCTTCTTCACGCGGTCGTTGACGACCCCCAGGTCGACGCCGACGTGCTCGCCGGAGGCGACGCCGGCGTACCGGACGCCGAGCTCGGAGCTGCCGTCGACCTGCGTCATCACCTCGCTGGTGGCGATCAGGGTCTTGCTGGGCACGCAGTCGGTGAGGACGGCGGACCCGCCCATGCCGTCGCTGTCGACGACCGTGACGTCGCCGCCGAGCTGGGCGGCGACGAGCGCAGCCTCGTACCCGCCGGGCCCGCCGCCGACGACGACGACCCGCTGGCGCGGCCGGGTCGGCGTCGCCGGCACCGGGCTCGTGCTGGGGGCGGCCTCGGCGGCCGTCGTGGTGCCCGACGGGTCCGGGGCGGCAGCGGAGGAGGGGGTGCCGGAGGAGGTGCCGGTGCTGCCGGCGACCTCGTCGGCGGGCGGGGTGTCGGGCGCCCCGGTCGTGACGTCCTCGGTGAGGCCGGTGGGCTGGTCCGGGGTGGGGACCGTCGTGCTGTCGGCAGGGGTGACGGGGCTGGTCGCGTCGCTCACGAGGACCAGTGTCCCAGGGAGCCGGTCCCGCTACCCTCCCCAGGTGCTCTATGCGGCCTATGCGGGCAACCTCGACCCCGACCGCATGGCCGAGCGCGCCCCCCGCTCGCCCGTCCTGTCCAGCGGCTGGCTGCTCGGCTGGCGCCTGACGTTCGGCGGCGAGGAGCACGGCTGGGACGGCGCGATGCCCACCGTCGTCGAGGCGCCGGACTCCCCGGACGCGGCCGTCTACGTCGTGCTCTACGAGCTCGCCAAGGAGGACGACGCCCTGCTCGACGAGTGGGAGGGCGCGGAGTCCGGGCTGTTCGCCCGCCTCACGGTGCGGGTGCAGACCCTCGAGGGCGAGCTGCCCGCGTTCCTCTACGTGCTCGAGGCCTACGAGGGCGGCCTGCCCTCGGCCGCGACGCTGGGGATGCTCGCCGACGCGGCCGAGGCGGGCGGAGCACCGACGGACTACGTCGCGGAGCTGCGGTCCCGGCCCTGCCGCTCGCTCGGCTGACCGCCCCCGCCCTCCGTACCGCCCCCGTCCTCCGTACCGCGCCCGACGGTCGCACCGCTCCCGCCGGGGGCCCGCGCCACGACGGCCGCCGCGCCCCCGTCTCGGGCCTTGAACACGACCACGAAAGCCACCAGGGTCGCCGCCCACACCGCCACGCCGAGCGCCGTCACCGCCGCGCTCCCCCACCGCGCGCCGGCCCCGCCCGCCCACGGCGCGAGCACCAGCGCGAGGACGACGGAGTGCGCCAGGTAGGCGGGCAGGCTGTGGCGCCCGAGCACGACGAGGGCGTCCCGTGCCCGCTCCCCGGCGGTCGGCGCGGGACCGGTCCCGACCGCACCGACCTGCTGGGCGCCGCCCGCGACCGGGGACCGCGGGGCCAGCACGAGCAGGCCCAGGCAGACGGCGCCGAGCGCGCCGGCCGGGCC
>NZ_JBBEOI010000340.1 GCF_037860755.1 Aquipuribacter hungaricus
GGCGCGACCGCGCCCGGGCTCGTCGACCCCGGCTCGGGCGTCGCGCTGCGCCCGGGCGAGATCACCGCCATCGTCAGCGCCGACCCCGCCGAGGCCGCCCGGGTCGCCGCCCGGCTGGGACGCACCGACGACGACACCCTCGCCGAGCTCGACGGCGTGCCGGTGACGTCCGTCCCGCTGCGGCGGCTGCGGCGCCGGGTCGTCCTCAGCGAGGCCGAGCCCGCGCTGTTCAGCGGCCGGCTCCTCGACACCCTCGACCCGTGGCGCGACCACACCACCGCCGAGGTGCTCGCCGCGGTCGACGCCGCCTCCGCGCAGGACGCCGTCGCCTCCGTCCCGGGCGGGCTGTCCGGCCGGCTGTCGGAACGCGGACGGTCGTTGTCCGGCGGGCAGCGCCAGCGCCTGGGCCTGGCGCGCGCCCTGCTCCGCGACCCCGACGTGCTCCTGCTCGTCGAGCCGACCAGCGCCGTCGACGCCCACACCGAGCAGCGGGTCGCGACCCGGCTGCGGCAGACCCGCGCGGGCCGGACCACCGGCGTGGCCACCGCGAGCCCGCTCCTGCTCGCCGGCGCCGACCGCGTGGTGTTCCTCGTCGACGGCCGGGTGGCCGCCGAGGGCGGGCACGAGGAGCTGCTGGCCACCGTGCCCGGCTACCGCCGCACCGTGACCCGGGGGGAGGACTGATGGCGCTGTCGTCCCTGGACCCGCCCGGCGTCTCCTCCCGGACCCTGCCGGTCGCCGACGCCGCGACCGTGCGCCGCGAGGCGGCCGCCCTGCTGCGCCGGCACCGGCGCGGCTTCTCCACGGTCGTCGCGCTCTACGCCGTGGTGTCGCTCGCCGCGCTCGCCGCGCCCGCGCTGCTCGGCCGCCTCGTCGACGGCGTCACCGCCGGCACCCTGACGACGGCGGACGTCGACCGCGCGGGCCTCGTCCTCGTCGTCGCGGTGCTGCTGCAGGGGGTCTTCGCCTGGCTGTCGCGCCGAGCCTCGGGCGTGCTCGGCGAGCGGGTGTTCGCCGAGCTGCGCGAGGGCTTCGTGGACCGCGCCGTGGACCTGCCGCTGTCGACGGTGGAGACCGCCGGCACCGGCGACCTGGTCTCGCGCACCACCAACGACGTGGAGACGCTGTCGTGGGTGGTGCGCCTGGCCGTGCCCACCGTCTTCGTCGCGGGCACCGCGTGCGTGCTCACCCTCGCCGCGACCGTCGCCGCCGGTCCCCTGGTGGCGCTGGCGCTGCTGGTCGGGGTGCCGCTCGTCCTGCCGGTGGTCCGCTGGTACCTGCGCCGCTCCCGCCGCGGCTACCTGGCCGAGCGCGACGCCTACTCCCGGGTCAACGGCGGGATCACCGAGACCGTGGAGTCCGCCACGACGGTCGAGCACCTGGGGCTCGGCCCCGTCCGGGTCGCCCGCACCGACGCCGACCTGCGCCGCTGCTGGGCCGTCGAGCGGTACACCCTGGCGCTGCGGACGCGGCTGTTCCCGCTCATCGACACCGGCTACCAGCTGCCGATGGCGGTCGCCCTGGTCTGGGGCGGCTGGCTGGTCAGCCAGGACCTTGCCACCCTCGGCCAGGTCACGGCGGTCACGCTCTACCTGCGCCTGCTCGTCGACCCGCTCGACGAGCTCCTCGCCTGGATCGACCAGCTGCAGGTGGGCGCCGCCTGCTACGCCCGCGTGGTCGGGGTCGGCCTGGTCCCGGACGACCGCACGGCCAGCGGGGACGTCCCGGACGGCACCGAGGTGGAGGTCCGCGACGCCCGCTACGCCTACGGCACCGGCCCTGACGGGTCGCCGCGGGACGTGCTCCACGGCGTCGACCTCGACCTGCGCCCCGGCGAGCGCCTGGCCGTCGTCGGGCCCTCCGGGGCGGGCAAGTCGACCCTCGGCCGGCTGCTCGCGGGCGTGCACCCGCCCCGGACCGGACGGGTGAGCGTGGGCGGGGTCCCGCTGGTCGACCTGCCCCTGCCCGAGCTGCGCCGCCGGGTCGCCCTGGTCACGCAGGAGCACCACGTCTTCGTCGGGACCCTGGCGGAGAACCTCCTGCTCGCCCGGCCCGAGGCCGACCGCGCCCAGCTGGAGCAGGCGCTGGCCGCGGTCGACGCGCTCGGCTGGGCCCGCGCGCTGCCCGAGGGGCTGGACACCGAGGTCGGCTCGGGCGCCACGCCGCTGGACCACGGCCAGGCCCAGCAGCTCGCGCTGGCCCGGCTCGTCCTCGCCGACCCTCACACCCTCGTGCTCGACGAGGCCACGTCGCTGCTCGACCCGCGCGCCGCCCGCCACCTCGAGCGGTCGCTGTCGGCGGTCCTCACCGGGCGCACGGTCGTGGCGATCGCCCACCGGCTGCACACCGCGCACGACGCGGACCGGGTCGCCGTGGTCGAGGGAGGGCGGGTGAGCGAGCTCGGCAGCCACGACGAGCTCGTCGCCCGCGGCGGGTCGTACGCCTCGCTGTGGCGCTCGTGGCAGGTCGAGCCCGGGCCGGTCACCAGGGCCTAGCCTCCCTGCATGGACGCGGCCGGCGGCAGGCTGCGCGTGCTGGTCGTCGACGACGAGGCGCCGGCCCGCGAGGAGCTCGGCTTCCTGCTGTCGCGCGACGAGCTGGTCGGCGAGGTGCTCGTCGCCGCCGGGGCGCAGGAGGCGCTGCGGCACCTCGGCGCCGGCGACGTCGACGTCGTGCTGTCCGACGTCCACATGCCCGGCCTGGACGGGCTCGACCTGGCCCGGGCGGTGTCCCGGCTCGCCTTCCCGCCCGCCGTCGTCTTCGTCACCGCCCACGAGGAGCACGCCGTCGAGGCGTTCGAGCTCCAGGTCGTCGACTACGTCCTCAAGCCGGTCCGGGCCGCCAGGCTCGCCGCCGCGCTGCGCCGCGCCACCGCCGCCCCCCACCCCTCCGTCCCCCACCCCACCGTCCCCCGTCCCGCCGTGCCGGGCGGGTCCGCGGG
>NZ_JBBEOI010000341.1 GCF_037860755.1 Aquipuribacter hungaricus
TCGGCGGTCGCGGGCCCGGCGCTCGCGGTGGAGGGCGACGCGGTCGGCGTCGGCTCCTCCGACGGCGCAGCGGGGGCCGCGGTCGGGCCGGGCGGGGCGGGGGGCTCCGTGCTGGTGGCGCTCGCCACGGTGGGCACGAGCAGGGCGGTGACGAGGGCGGGCACGGCGACCAGCGCGGCGGCCGGTCCTAGGCGTCGACGGGATGACCAAGTGGGCATGGCGGACCTCTCGGGTAGCTCGGCACTGAGCTGAGGCACCCGGTACGTCTGACGTCCCCCCGGCTACCTGTCCGGAACCTAGGGACCGGACTTCTGAGGTGTCAAGGCATAAGTCGTCATGTGTCTGGAGCAAGTGCGACGAGGTGTCGCGCCGGCACCCTTCTCCGTGACGACGACGGTCGTCGGCAGGTCACGCGGGCAGCTCCGGCAGCCGCCACCAGCGGCCGAGCTCCTCGTCCAGCTCGCGGTCCATCTCGACGAGCCCGGACCCCGGGTAGGGCGTGAGCTCGCCGAACCACAGCACCCCGTCGTGCTCGTAGAAGTCGACCCGCAGCATGTCGAACCCGTCGGCGAGCGCCGCGGCCGCCGCGAGCATGTCGTCCAGGCGCTGCGGGCGCGGGACGTCCGGCCCCAGGGGCAGGCCCGCCGCCCACGGCCTCGGCTCCCAGGAGGGGGTGTAGACCCGGCCCCGGTGGTCGGTGGACCGGCCGCTGTGGACGAGCACGAGCCGCGGGACGCCGTCGTAGACGAACACCTTGAAGTCCGGCGGCGTGGCGCCCGGCTCGCCGACGAGCTCCTCCACGAGCAGGAGCGGCCGCGCGCTGCGGTAGGCCCACTCCCCCGTGCGCGCGGCCAGGTCCTCCTCGACCCACCCGGCGGTGGTGCGCCGCAGGGCGTCGACGTCGGGGCGGCCGTGGCCCATGTGCACCAGCTGCGTGCTGTGGTTGGGCTTGAGCACCCAGTGCTCCGGCAGCCCGACCCCGGCGAGCCCGGCGACGTCGGTGCCGGACCAGAGGGTCCGCGGGACGCGCACGAGGTCGCCGGCCAGGCGGGCCGCCTGCTCCTTCATCTGCAGCTTGTCGCACGTGCCCTCGAGCAGCGGGCGCCGGTCGTGGAGGATCCGCCACGTCACCTTGTCGTTGAAGGTGACCGCGGCGCGCGAGCGGAAGGTGCGGCCGAACCGGCGCCGGTACCAGACCCTGCGCCTGACCCCGACGGGGACGACGGCGGCCGCACGTCGCCGCAGCCGTCGTCGGACCGCTCCGCCGGTGCCGGCGAGGGAGGCGTGCAGGGGACGCAGGTGGACGGGCACAGGTGTTCTCCGAGGGGGTGGGCAGCAGTTCCGGCATCCCCCCGGACGTGGAGTTCGTCGTCGGTGCGCGGGCGGATTGGTCGCCCGCGCACCCCGTCCCTCAGCCGGCCGCCACCCGCGGGGCCACCTCGCTCCCGAGCAGCTCGATCCCCCGCAGCAGGTCCTCGTGCGACATGCGGGGGTTGGTCATCTGGACCGACACCCGGTCGACCCCGCCGAGCTGGTCGCTCACGCGGTCGAGCTTGGTCGCGACGGTGTCCGGGTCCCCCATGACGAAGGCGCCGTCCGGGCCGCTGGTGGCATCGAACTGCTCGCGGGTGGGCGGGCGGAAGCCGCGCTCACGGGACACGGTCGTGAACATCTCGTGCCAGCCGGGGTAGACCGTGTCGGAGGCGCTGCGGACGTCCTCACCGACGTAGCCAAACATGTGCAGGCCGACCTTGAGCTGCTCGGGGCTGTGCCCGGCCTCGGCGCCGGCGCGGCGGTACAGCTGGACGAGCGGGGCGAACTGTCGCGGCTCCCCGCCGATGATCGCGACCATGAGGGGCAGGCCGAGCACCCCGGTCCGCAGGAACGACTCCGGCGTTCCGCCGACCCCGACCCAGATCGGCAGCGGGTCCTGCACGGGCCGCGGGAACACGCCCTGCCCGCGCAGCGGCGGCCGGTGCCGCCCGGACCAGGTGACGTGGGTGGACTCCCGCAGCCGCAGCAGCAGGTCGAGCTTCTCGACGAACAGCTCGTCGTAGTCCTGCAGGTCCAGGCCGAACAGCGGGAAGGCTTCGGTGAACGAGCCCCGGCCGACGACCAGGTCCACCCGGCCCTGAGACAGCAGGTCCAGGGTGGCGAACTGCTGGAACACCCGGACCGGGTCGTTGGCGCTCAGCACCGCGACGGCGCTGCCGAGCCGGATCCGCGAGGTCCGGGCAGCGGCCGCGGCGAGGATCACGGGCGGCGCGGAGTCGTAGTACTCCTGGCGGTGGTGCTCGCCGATCCCGAAGGAGTGCAGGCCGACCCGGTCGGCGAGCTCGATCTCCTCCAGCAGGTGCTGCAGCCGCTCGACGGGACCGACGACGTGCCCGGTCGAGGGGTCCGTGACCTGGCTGACGAAGCTGTCGACACCGACGTGCATGGGGGCTCCTGCGGGTGAGGGGTCGGGACATGGCTCCCGGCGACCCGAGGCTAGGCGGTCGCGGGACGGCGGGAGGGCCGGCGTGGCAGCATGGGCCCGCTGGCGCCGGACCCCGGGACCCCGGGGACACCCGCCGGCCCGTCGGAGCCCGACGCCCCGCTGCCACGCCGGCCGGCACCAGCTGCCCCACCCGTGGACCGCGGACCGTCGGCGCGCTGGAGGCACCATGGACGCGATGACGACGACCCCGGGCGGGCGACCGCCCTCCCCCTGGACGGGGTCCCACCACGAGGACCAGCACCGCTGGCAGCTGGAGCAGGTGACGACCCTGGCCGACGCGGTCGAGGAGCTGCGCCGCCTCGCCGAAGAGCTCCGGGTCGCGGAGACGGCGGGCTGGCGGCTCGCCCAGCCGGTGTCGCGCGGCCGCCTGGTCGCCGCCCGGGCCTCCCGGCGGACCCGCACCGAGCCCGCACCGCCCGTCGCCGG
>NZ_JBBEOI010000342.1 GCF_037860755.1 Aquipuribacter hungaricus
GGCCCCGAGCACGGAGGTGTCCGGGGGGGCCCGGGCACCGCCGCCGTGGGGGCGGGCGTTGCGGGCGGCCTCCAGCGCGGCGGCGGCCATGGCGCGGGCCACGTGGCCCGGTACGGACGGCCCCTCGCGGACGTCGAGGTCGGCGTGGGGCGCGACCGCGGCCAGCGAGGCCTGCAGCAGCCGGCCGACGTCGCCGGCGCCCGCGTCGTCGGCGCGCGGGCCGGGGGAGCGGAACGTCTGCAGCGCCCGCTCGGCCAGCTGCGGGAGATCCGGGTCGCCCGGGTCCCGGACGGCGGTGTGCAGCGCGGCCAGCACCGTGTCGTGGACGACGGCGTCCAGCTCGCGGCGAGTGCCCAGCGCGGCCGCGGCGCGGGAGGCCTCGGCGCTCGCGGCCGCCGCCTCGTCGGCGAGGGCATCCAGCCGCCCCGCCGCGCGCGAGGCGCCGCCGACGAGCACCACCGGCCCGAGGGCGAGGGTGAGCAGCAGGACGCCCTCGAGCACGGCGAACTCCACCGAGGCGGCGCCGCCGACGTCCATCACCCGCACCAGGGCGTGCAGCGCCCCGGTGCCCAGGCCGTAGAGCAGGCTGACGCGCAGCGAGCCCAGGGTCGCCAGCGTCGCCGTGGTGGCGGGGGCGATGAGCCACAGCCAGGGCAGCCCGGACCGGGCTGCGGGGACGTCGACCACCCCGAGCGGCCACAGCAGCAGGCAGAGCGCGACCCCGCCGGCCAGCACCGCCGCGGGCGGGCGGACGTCGCCCACGCGCCAGGACTCCACGACGAGCCACACCGCCGGGAGCCCGACCACGGCGAGGGCGAGCAGGTTCCACCACAGCGACAGGACCGGGTGCTGCACGACCGCCGCGACGAGCCAGGCGGGCGAGGTGAGGACGACGAGCAGCCCGGACAGCCGCGCCGTCATCCTCCTCACCGCCCACGTGCCGGGGCCGGGCAGCACCGTCACCCGGCCCCCCGCCCGCCCCCGGCGCCGGGGCTGCGGACGTAGCCGTCCTCGACGGCGCGGTGGTACAGGTCGAGCTTGGTGCTGGCGGGGCGGTCGACCTCGGCGTACTTGCGCCGCACCCGCAGCAGGTACTCCCGGAACGAGCCGAGCGAGATCTCCATCCGGCGGGCGGCGGACTTCATCGGCAGCCCGCTGGCGTAGAGCGCGAGCGCCTCGGCCTCCCGCTCGGACAGGTGCGGCCGGCTGTCGCCGCGCGCCGCGTCCAGGGTGGCCGCCCACTCGGTCGTCAGCAGCGGCTGGCCCGCCGCGACGTCCCGGATGGCCTCGACGAGGGCGGGGGTGTCCTGGCCCTTGTGCACGACGCCGAGCGCGCCGGCGACGAGCGCCTCCCGCAGCAGCCCGGCGTCGGTGAGGCTGGAGTACACGAGGACGTCCACGCCGGCGGCGACGAGGCGCTGGACGTTGGCGGCCGGGCGCGAGGAGTCGGCCAGGTGCAGGTCGAGGAGCACGACGTCGACCCGGGCGTCCCGGGCGGCGAGGAGCTCGTCCACCGTGCCCGCGGTGAGGACGACCTGGACCTCGTCCACGTCGGCGAGCATGGCCGTGAGGCCGCGCCGGACGGGGACGTGGTCGTCGACGGCCGCGACCCGGACGGGCCCGGCGGCGTCGCTCGCACGCACCATGTGACGGTCCTCCCGGGGTCGGTCTGCGGGTCGCCAGCGTCCCACCCGAGGTGCTGCCCGCCGGTGAGGACGGGGCCGGGTGCCTGGTCACAAGTAAGGGCGGCACCCTCGGCTCTCGCCGTGGGCACCGCCCTTGCTTCCCCTTGCCCCTGCCTGCCGGCTGGTGAGTCAAGACTAGACCGGGCCCGGTGTGAACGTCAGGTGTCACAGCAGACGGCCGTGTCCTCTCTTCTGCCGACACGGCGTCGGAGGACGCCCGGGATGCGGCTTATGCCTGCCGGTGAGCCGCGCGCGCGCCGTCAGGGGGTGTCGAGGACGAGCGTCACCGGGCCGTCGCCGACGAGGTGGACGCGCATGTCGGCGCCGAACTCCCCCGTGGGCACCGTGACGCCGCGCTCGCGCAGGGCCGCCGCGAGCGCGTCGACGAGCGGCTCCGCCACCCCGCCGGGCGCGGCCGCGGCCCACGTCGGGCGCCGCCCCTTCCGCACGTCCCCGAGCAGGGTGAACTGGCTGACCAGCAGCAGCCCCGCGCCGGCCTCGACCACCGACCGGTCGCCGCGCAGCAGCCGGAGCCCGGCGAGCTTGTCCGCCAGCCAGCGCACCTGGTCCGGGCCGTCGTCGTGGCCCACGCCGACGAGCACGACCAGGCCGGGCCCGTCGAGCGTGCCGACCCGGCGGGGCTGGTCCGTCGACGCGCTGTGGGCGTCCGGGGCAGGGGGGTCGACGACGTCGACGTGCGCGCGCTCGACGCGCTGGACGACGGCGCGCACCGGCTCAGTACCCCCGCGGGCCCCGTCCGCGGTAGGTGCGGACCGCGGGGCGGACGTCGGCCATGTACACGCCCGCCGCGACGACGGAGAGGATGCCGAGGATGCCGGGCAGCGCCCCGCTGCGGGGGTCGGGCACGGACACGAACGCCAGCGCCAGGGCGACGCCGAGCAGCACAGCCCAGAACACCTTGGTCCGCTTGCTCGCGTACTCGAAGGCCGCGGCGGGGCGGCGCAGGGCGTCGACGAACGCGAAGGCGGTGAGCCCGAGGGCGGCGACCGCCAGGACGAACACGACGACCGCCTGGGCGGAGGAGAAGATCGGCACGTCCCCAGGGTAGGCGAGCCCCTCGGTCAGCGGCCGACGGTCGCCGCGGCGTCCGTGGTGGCGTCCACCGCTGCCGCGGCGGCCTCCGTCGTGGCGCTCGCCGCGTCCTCGACCCGGGAGCGTGCCGCGGCGGTCCGGGTGGCGGCCGTGCGGCGGGCCGCGGCGGCGGTGCCCT
>NZ_JBBEOI010000343.1 GCF_037860755.1 Aquipuribacter hungaricus
GCGGTGGCCGCCGCGGCCGCGGACGGCCTGGACCTCGGCCGGGACGCCGACCGGGCGGGCACCCGGGCGGCGCTGCTGGCGCTACCCGGCATCGGGCCGTGGACCGCGGACTACGTCGCGCTCCGGTGCCTGGGCGACCCCGACGCGTGGTTGCCCGGGGACCTCGTGCTCCGGCGGGCGCTCGGGGCGGCCACCGCACGCGAGGCCGAGGCCCGCGCGGAGGGCTGGCGCCCGTGGCGCGGGTACGCCCTGCTGCACCTGTGGACGGCCGCCGTCTTCGCCTGAGGACGCTGCAGCCGGCCAGCCGGTCGGTGACGTCTGGGTGTACGCCTGTGCCCCAGGCACGCGCGGTCCAGCCGGTCGATGATGACTCCGCGGACGCCGCTGCCCGTCCACGGGCCACCCGAGCGACCGATGACGACTGCGCGGCCGCCGGTCCCGCACCCGCGCGCCGCTCGAGCGGTCGATGATGACTGCGCGGCCGCCGCTCGCTCGCCCACGCGCCGCCAGGCGGTCGATGACGACTGCGCGGACGCCGGTCCTGCGCCCGCAGGCCACCCGGCGCCCCCTCAGCAGGCCTGCGCCACCGGCCGTCCGACGCGGGCGGCCAGCAGGAGCCGGTGCGCGCGGTCGAGGCGCCGCAGCAGCGCCACCTCCGTCTCGCCGGCGGCCGGGCCGAGCGACGAGCCGGCCGCGTCCTCCAGGTCGTCCACGACGCCCGCGAGCGCGGCGCCCCCGGGCCCGCCGTCGTGGCCGCCCACCAGGTCGGTCACGTCCGCGGCCGCCTCCGCGAGCCGGTCCAGCGCGTCCTCGAGACTCGTGCGTGCCATGTCGTCCTCCTCGTCACCGGGTCCGCCGTCTGCGGCCCGGCTCCAGCGTCCGCCTGCGCCGCGGCCCGGACGAGTGGCAGGGCTGCCGCTGAGCGCCAAGTTCCTGCCACACTGCACGGGTGATGCGCGACGTGGTGGCGGTGGTCTACGACGGGGTCGGCTCGTTCGGCCTCGGCGTGGTGTCGGAGGTCTTCGGCTACGACCGGTCGGGCGACGGCCTGCCGTCCTACGACTTCGCCGTGGTGGCCGTCGAACCGGGCCCGGTCCGCACCGACACCGGCCTCGTGGTGCTGGCCGAGCACGGGCTGGAGCGGATGGCGACCGCGGACCTGGTGTGCGTCCTGGGCTGGGAGCGCACCGACGTGGAGCCGCCCGAGCCGCTGTTGCAGTCGCTGCGCGACGTCGTCGCCCGCGGCGGGCGCGTGATGAGCCACTGCAGCGGGGCCTACGTCGTCGCCGCGTCCGGCCTGCTCGACGGCCGCACGGTGGCCACGCACTGGATGCACGCCGCTGAGCTCGCCCGCCGCTTCCCGGCTGTGACCGTGGACCCCGACGTGCTCTACGTCGACGACGACCCGGTGTTCTCCAGCGCCGGGACCGCGGCCGGCATCGACACCTGCCTGTATCTGCTGCGCCTGGAGCACGGGGCCGCCGTGGCCAACGAGATCGCCCGCCGCATGGTCGTGCCGCCGCACCGGGAGGGCGGCCAGGCCCAGTTCGTCACCGCCGCCGTCCCCGCGGTCGACGACACCTCCCGCCTGCGCAGCACGCTCGCCTGGGCGCAGGAGCACCTGGACGCCGACCTGGGCGTCGACCAGCTGGCCGCGCGGGCGCTGATGTCGCCGCGCAGCTTCGCCCGGCACTTCCGCGCCGCGACCGGCTCGACGCCGCACGCCTGGCTGCTCGGCCAGCGCGTGGCCCGCGCGCAGCTGCTGCTGGAGACCACGGACCTGCCGGTGGACGAGGTCGCCCGCCGCAGCGGGCTGGGTGCGGCGACGACGCTGCGCCACCACTTCTCGCTGCGCCTGGGGACGTCGCCGCAGGCCTACCGGCGGACCTTCCGGGGGCTGGCCGCCTCGGCCTGAGCGCCCGAGGCCTCGACCTGGCCGCCCATGGCCTCGGCCTGGGCGCCCACGGATTCGGCCTCGCGGTCGGCGACCCGCGCAGCCCGGGCGGCCCGGCGCCGTCCGGTGCCGCCCACCACTCCGGCGACGGTGTTGGCGACCACGACGCAGGCGATGCCGAGCCAGCCCGTCCACGGCAGCACCTGCTGCAGGACGACCAGCCCGACCAGCGCCGCCAGGACCGGGTGGACGCTCATGAACAGCCCGAAGTAGCCCGCGGGCACCCGGCGCAGCGCGAGCAGGTCCAGGACGAACGGCACGGCGGAGGCCAGCAGGCCGGCGGTGGCGGCGCAGACGACCGACAGCAGGGTCGGCTCCAGCCGGGGCAGCAGGACCACGCCGACGGGGACGAACGCCAGCGCGGACAGCACCGCGGCGGCGGCCGGCCCGGTGGCGCCGGGGACCCTGGTGCCGATCACCCGGTTGAGGACGATGTAGGCCGCCCAGCACGCCGCGGCGAGCAGCCCCAGGCCGACCCCGAGCAGGTCGGTCGTCGGCTGCGGCCGGACGAGCACGACGACGCCGGCACCAGCGAGCAGCGCGCACAGCAGGTCGACCGCCCGGCGCGAGCGGACCAGGGCCACGCCGAGCGGGCCGAGGAACTCCAGCGTCACCGCCGTCCCCAGCCCGACCCGGTCGACCGAGCCGTACAGCGACATGTTCATGGTCGCCACCGCCAGGGCCAGCAGGCCGACCGGCCACCACTGGGACCAGGTGAGCTCCCGCAGGCGCGGCCGGGTGAGCAGGAGCAGGAGCACCCCGGCCACCCACTGCCGGACCACGACGACCCCGACGGGACCCAGCACGCCGAAGGCCAGCGCCGCCACGCCCGAGCCGAGCTGGTTGGACGCCGCCGCCCCGAGCATGAGCAGCGTGCCGGTGGCGTCCGGCCGGGCCGGCGGGGCGGCAGCGGCCGTGGGGGGCGCGGTCGCCGCCGCGGCTG
>NZ_JBBEOI010000344.1 GCF_037860755.1 Aquipuribacter hungaricus
ACGACGGGCGGTGGGGCGACGACGGACGGTGGGGCGGGTGCTCACGGCAGACTCCAGCGGGTGTGGTCCGGTCGCGTCATGGACCGGGCTCGGTGCGCGCCCTCGAGGGGGGCAGGTGCAGCAGCGGCTCACGGCGGGGGCGGCCGCGGCCTACCCCGGGACTGTACCTACGCTGCTCGCGGTGCCTCGCGGGCACTCTCGTACCGGACCGAGGACGGAGCCCAGGGTGAGCAAGAACGTCAGACTGTCCGTCCTGCTGGTGGCGCTGTTCGCCTCGGCCGTCGCGGTGGCGCTGGTCTTCAACGGCCTCGGTTCTGGCGGTGCTGCCGGTTCTGGCGGTGCTGCCGGTGCTGGCGGTGCTGCCGGTGGCGCCGGTGCTGGGTCGGCCGCGGGGTCGACCGGCACGACCGGCAGCGGCGAGATCCCGGTGGTGCGGGAGGACAGCCACCGCCTCTCCACCGCCCCCGACGGGCGGGTGACGCTGGTGGAGTTCCTGGACTTCGAGTGCGAGGCGTGCCTCGCGGCGTACCCGGTCGTGGAGGACCTGCGCGAGGAGTACGAGGGCCGTGTGACATTCGTGGTGCGCTACTTCCCCGTCCCCAGCCACACCAACGCCGTCGACGCCGCCCTGGCCGTCGAGGCCGCGGCGCAGCAGGGGCAGTTCGAGGCGATGTACCGGCGGATGTACGAGACACAGACCCAGTGGGGTGAGAAGCAGACGTCGGAGGCTCCCCTGTTCCGCACGTTCGCCGAGGACCTGGGTCTGGACCTGGCTGCGTACGACGCCGCCGTCGCCGACCCGGCCACGGCGGCACGGGTGGAGCAGGACTTCCAGGACGGGATCGCCCTGGGCGTCGAGGGCACCCCCACGTTCTTCCTGAACGGGGAGAAGCTGTCCCCGTCTAGCGTCGACGACTTCAAGGCGAGCATCGATGCCGCACTCGCCCGTTGAGCAGGACCAGGTCGCAGCCACGCGGACCGTCACCGGTCGGGACGCTCCCCGGGCCGGGGGCGGCATTGCCGCGCCGCGGCACCTGTCGGTCCTGCTATTCCTGGGCGGGCTGACCGGCCTCCTGGCGGCGACCGTCCTGCTGGTGGAGAAGGTCGCCCTGCTCGCCGACCCCGACTACGTCCCCAGCTGCAGCATCAACCCGGTGCTGAGCTGCGGGTCGGTGATGGTGACGCCGCAGGCGGAGGCGTTCGGTTTTCCCAACCCGTTGCTGGGTGTCGTCGGCTTCGCCGTGGTCACGACCGTCGGGGCAGCCCTGCTCGCCGGCGCCACGTTCAGGGGCTGGTTCTGGGCCGGGCTGCAGACCGGCGTCACGGCCGGGGTCCTCTTCGTGCACTGGCTCATCGCGCAGAGCCTGTACGTCATCGAGGCCCTGTGCCCCTACTGCATGGTCGTCTGGGCCGTCACGATCCCGCTCTTCCTGTACACGACGCTGCACACGGTCACGGCGTTCGTCCGGCCGCGGGGCCCCGCCGGGCGGGGCGTCGCGACGCTCAGGGAGTACCACGGCGTGGTGCTCACCGCCTGGTACCTGCTGGTCGCGGCGGCGATCGCCGTCAAGTTCTGGACCTTCTGGCAGACCCTGCTGACGTGAGCGGCGGCGTGCGGTGCGCGCGGGCGGGAGCGCCGGCGCTGCGGGGTCGGGCCCTCCGCCTCACTGCATGACGAAGGAGGTGAAGTAGATGTCGTAGACCTCGTGGTGGTACGCGTCGCCGATCTCGGTGACGAGCTGGGCCTTGACGGCTGCCCTCTGCTCGGGAGTGGTCAGGTCAGCCATGGGCCGCCCGGACAAGGTCCGGATCAGGATGTCCTGC
Organism: Aquipuribacter hungaricus; assembly: GCF_037860755.1. Taxonomy (NCBI): domain Bacteria; kingdom Bacillati; phylum Actinomycetota; class Actinomycetes; order Micrococcales; family Intrasporangiaceae; genus Aquipuribacter; species Aquipuribacter hungaricus. Next base: position 1,825 of record NZ_JBBEOI010000344.1, read on the forward strand.
GCCTGGCTGCCGTCGAGCTCCTTCTCCTCCTCCTCGCCGCCCTCGCCCTCCTCGACCAGCGCCTCCTGCAGGGCGATGCTCACCTGCAGGTAGCGGCCGTCGGCGAGGTTGACGGTCACGGGCTCGAGCGGCACGACGGCACCCGGCTCGGGCTTCGCCTCGGCCTCTGCCGCCTCTGCCGCCTCTGCCGCCTCCGCACCGCCGCCGGTGAGCAGGACGAAGGCAGCTCCGCCTGCCCCGAGCAGCAGCACGAGCAGACCGATGATGAGGACCAGCTTCTTCTTGGCGGGGCGACGGGAGGGGGTCGCGGACTCCTCGGCGCCGACCGGCGAGCCGGAACGCTGGCCCGGGACCTGCCCTGATCCGGCGAGGGTGCGGTCGGTGATGGCCATCGACGAACTCCTTCATGACGAGAGGCTCAGCCCCGGGGGCTGTCGCGCAGCACGGTGCGGGTGGGTGACGGTGCCCGTCCCGCCGTGCTGATCGGCCGCGGCTGCTCGGTGCCCAGGTCCCGTGGGGAGCGTCACCCGGTCAGCCCAGACGCGCGGTCGCAGGCATGCGTCCGACCCGGGCGGGAGCTCCTGTGGCGGGCAGCGGGTCCGTGGTAGGAGGCAGGCGCCGGGCTGAGCCACAGGTCGTGTCGACCCCGGTGGCCCGATGGGGCCGGCGGGGGCCTTCTGTCGACGGTCACCGCCAGGCTACGTTGCGCCAGTCAGGCAATCCCTCGAGAGGACCCCGTCATGAACAGAACGACCCGGACCCGCAGGCTCGGCACCGTCGCCGTCGCCGCCGGCTCCCTCGTCGCCGCATCGGTGGTGTCGCTGCCCGCCAGCGCGGCCCCGGCCGTCCGCGGCTGCGACTCCCGCTCCAACAACACCACCGCCAAGCTCCTGGAGTGCGTCCGCGTCGAGGGCGTCATGGAGCACGCCGAGGCGCTCCAGGCCATCGCCGACGCCAACGGCGGCAACCGCGCCTCGGACACGCCCGGCTACCAGGCCAGC
>NZ_JBBEOI010000345.1 GCF_037860755.1 Aquipuribacter hungaricus
CGGCGAGGATGCCCGCGAGCTTGGCCAGCCCCGTCCGGGCGCCGTCGACCGGCCCGGGGCCGGCGCCGAGCTCCGCGCCGGGGCCGTCGGTGACCACGACGTCGTTGGGCCACTTGAGCCCCACCGCCCCCGACCCGGTGCCCGGGCGTGCCCCGAGGCCGGCCAGCGCGTCGAGCACCCCGAGCCCCACGACGACCGGCAGCCAGGTCCAGGCGGCCTGCGGGACGGCGGGGGTGAGCAGCACGGACACCGACAGCGAGGTCCCGGGCGCGCTCTGCCAGCCGCGGCCCAGCCGTCCCCGGCCCGCCGTCTGCGCCCGGGCCGCGAGCACGGTCGGGCCGGCCTCGCCGCCGCGCGCGGCCTCCAGGAGGTCGGCGTTGGTGGAGCCGGTGACCTCCACCACCCGCACCGGCCAGACCATCCGTGCACCGTAGCGCCGGGCCCTGCCACGGGGTCCGCGGGTGGCTAGGCTCCGGCGGGTGCAGCCCCAGGACACCTCCGCAGCCGCCCCCGCAGGCACCGTCGCCCCCGTGGCCCCCACCGGCCCGGACATCCACAGCACCGCCGGCAGGCTCGCGGACCTGCAGCGGCGCACGGACGAGGCCGTCCACGCCGGCTCGGCGCGGGCCGTGGACAAGCAGCACGCCAAGGGCAAGCGCACCGCCCGCGAGCGCATCGAGCTCCTGCTCGACCCCGGCTCGTTCACCGAGCTCGACGAGCTCGCCCGGCACCGCGCCCAGAACTTCGGCCTGTCGGCCAACCGCCCCTACGGCGACGGCGTCGTCACCGGCTACGGCACCGTCGACGGGCGCCAGGTGTGCGTCTTCGCGCAGGACTTCACGGTCTTCGGCGGCAGCCTGGGCGAGGTGTTCGGCGAGAAGATCGTCAAGGTCATGGACCTCGCCGCCCGCGTCGGCTGCCCGGTCGTGGGCATCAACGACTCCGGCGGGGCCCGGATCCAGGAGGGCGTCGTCGCGCTGGCGCTGTACGCGGAGATCTTCCGGCGCAACGTCCACGCCTCCGGGGTCGTCCCGCAGATCAGCCTCGTCCTCGGCCCGTGCGCGGGCGGCGCGGTCTACTCCCCCGCCATCACCGACTTCACGGTCATGGTCGACCAGACCTCGCACATGTTCATCACCGGCCCTGACGTCATCAAGACCGTGACCGGCGAGGACGTCGGCATGGAGGAGCTGGGCGGGGCGCGCACCCACAACTCCGTGTCCGGCAACGCGCACTACATGGCCTCCGACGAGGAGGACGCCATCGGGTACGTCAAGGACCTGCTGGGCTTCCTGCCGCCGAACAACCTGGAGAAGCCTCCGGTCGCGGAGCCGGCCGACGACCCGGCCGCGACGCTGGAGCGGGAGGAGGACCTGGTCCTCGACACGCTGGTGCCGGACTCGGCCAACCAGCCGTACGACATGCACACCGTCATCGAGACGGTCGTGGACGACGGGCACTTCCTGGAGACCCAGCCCCTGTTCGCGCCGAACATCCTGTGCGGCTTCGCCCGCGTCGACGGGCACCCCGTGGGCATCGTCGCCAACCAGCCGATGCAGCTGGCCGGGACGCTCGACATCGACGCCTCCGAGAAGGCCGCCCGGTTCGTCCGGACCTGCGACGCCTTCAACGTGCCGGTGCTGACCTTCGTCGACGTCCCGGGGTTCCTGCCGGGCACCGGTCAGGAGTGGGGCGGCATCATCCGCCGCGGCGCCAAGCTGCTGTACGCCTACGCCGAGGCGACGGTGCCGATGGTCACCGTCATCACGCGCAAGGCCTACGGCGGGGCGTACTGCGTCATGGGGTCCAAGCACCTGGGCGCCGACGTCAACCTCGCCTGGCCGACGGCCCAGATCGCCGTCATGGGCGCCCAGGGCGCGGCGAACATCCTCTACCGCGGGGTGCTGGCCGACGCCGCCGCCGCGGGGCAGGACGTCGACGAGGTCCGCTCGGAGAAGATCGCCGAGTACGAGGACACCTTCGCCAACCCGTACATCGCGGCCGAGCGCGGCTACGTCGACGCGGTCGTCCGGCCGTCGACGACACGGGTGGAGATCACCAAGGCCCTGCGCCTGCTGCGCACCAAGCGCGAGACGCTGCCCCCCAAGAAGCACGGCAACATCCCGCTGTGAGCGTCGGGGAGGCACCGGCTGGGTACCGCGGGCACCAGGGCCCGTCCCTCCGACGTTGGCCGAGCATGCTGGGAGGACCGACGACGTGACGGCGACCGACGCAGGCGTGGCGCTGCCCCTGGACGACCCCGCCGCGCTCACCTCGCAGGTGACCGACAGCGCGGACGTCCTCGACGACACGGCGGCGCAGTCCGCCGTGGAGGAGCTGAGCCAGCAGACCGGGGTGGACCTGTACGTGGTCTACGTCGACGACTTCGGCGGGCTGGAGTCCGAGGAGTGGGTCATCGAGACCGGCAGCCTCACGGGCCTGGGCGAGACCGACGCGATGCTCGCCGTCGCCGTCGGGGACCGCGAGTTCTGGTTCGAGCCGCCCGCGTCCCTCACCACCGCGGAGGGGCAGGCCATCCGCGAGGCGGTCGTCGACGAGCTGGGCCAGGACGACTGGGACGGGGCGGTGACCGCGGCCGCGACCACCACCGCGCAGGTCGTCGCCTCCGAGGGCGGGACCGGCGGCGCGCCCGCCCCCGCCCCGGCCGGCGGCTCCTCCGGCCTCGGCGGCCTGCTCGTCCTCGGCGTGGTGGCAGCCCTGGGCATCGCGCTGCTGGTCGCCGTGGTCCGCCGCTCGTCCCGCCGCCGCGCCGACGCCCAGGGCGCGGCCGCCGCGGCCCCCGCACCCACCGGCTGAAGTCGG
>NZ_JBBEOI010000346.1 GCF_037860755.1 Aquipuribacter hungaricus
GTGCTGCCGACCGGGCACGTCCTGCTCGCCGAGGGGCGGACGCGCAGCGGCGCCGGCGCACCCGTCCGGCGCGCCCGCGCGCTGCCGCCCCTGCCCGAGGACGCCGCCGCCGTGCACTCCCTGGTCGCGACCTCCGGCTCCACCGGGGCGCCCAAGCTCGTCCGGCTCACCGGGGCGATGGTCGACCACGCAGCCCGCGCCTACGGGTCCCTGCTGGGGCTCGGCCCGGACGACCGCACCCCCGTCCACCTGCCGATGTGGTGGGTGTCCGGCCACGTCACCCAGCTCGCGAGCGCCCTCGCCTCGGGCGGCTCCGTCGTGACGATGCCCGCCTGGTCCCCGGCCGACCTGGTCGCGGTCGTCCGCCGCCACGGCGCGACGTGGCTGGACCTCGTGCCCACGCTGTGGCACGGGCTGCTGCGCGAGGACGGCTTCTCCGCCGCGTCGCTGCCGAGCCTGCGCGCCGCCGTGTTCGGCGGGGCCCCGGCCGCCCCGGAGGTGCTCGCCGAGGTCCGCCGGCGCGTGCCGGGCGTCGCGCTGCTCGACGCCTACGCCATGTCCGAGGTCCCGTCGCCCCTCACCTGCCTCACCGCCCGCGACGCGGCGGTGCACCCGACGAGCGTGGGGCGGGCCCTGCCGGGGGTGCACGTGGAGGTCGTCGACGAGCAGGGCCGGGCGCTGCCCACCGGCGCCACGGGGGCGGTCGCCGTGCGCTCGCCGGCGCTGACCCCGGGGTACGACGGCGGCGCCCGGCTCGCCGTCGACGACCGGGGCCGGTTCCGGACCGGCGACGTGGGGGTGCTCGACGACGAGGGCTTCCTCGTCCTCACCGGCCGGGCCGCGGACCGCATGATCCGGGGCGGCGTGACCATCCACCCCGCGGAGGTCGAGCGCGCCCTGCTCGCCTCGGGCCTGGTCGCGGCCGCGGTCGTCGTGCCCGTGCCGGCCCGGCTCCACGGTGACGACGTCGGCGCGGTCGTCGTCCCCACCCTGGGTGCCCCGAGCACCCCACGTCAGGGCGTCGCGGGCCCCGACGTCGCCGCGCTCCGGGCCGCGGTCCGCGCCCGCGTCGGCGCGCACGCCGTGCCGGTCCGGGTCGTCGTCGTCGACGAGCTGCCCCGCACCCCGAACGGCAAGCCCGACCGGGAGGCCGTGCGCCGGCTGCTGGCCTGAGGCGGCGCGCCCGGGTGGACGGGCCCCGGACCTCACGACCATGCTGGCCGCGGGCGCGCGGAGTGCGGGAGCGGTCACGGGGGTATCACCCCCGGGGCGGGCCGCGGGTGCCCGTCGCCGCCGACAGCCAGGGGAGCATCTGCATGCCGTCCGGACAGTACGACTTCGTGGTCGTGGCCAACCGCCTGCCGGTGGACCGCGTCGGCACGGCGGAGGACGGCTCCCCGCAGTACGAGACCTCGCCCGGCGGCCTGGTCACCGCCCTGGCCCCGGTCATGACGGCGCACCGCGGCGCCTGGGTGGGCTGGCCCGGCGCCCCCGGCGAGGCCGGCGAGCCGTTCGACTCCGAGGGCATGCACCTGGTGCCCGTCGAGCTCAGCCACGAGGACGTCGAGGACTACTACGAGGGCATGAGCAACGGCACCCTGTGGCCGCTGTTCCACGACGTCATCGTCGCCCCGGAGTACCACCGCAGCTGGTGGGACGCCTACGAGCGGGTCAACCAGCGCTTCGCCGACGCCGCCGCCGCCCAGGCCGCGCAGGGCGCCACGGTGTGGGTGCAGGACTACCAGCTGCTGCTGGTCCCGGCGCGGCTGCGGGCGCTGCGACCGGACCTCAAGATCGGCTTCTTCAACCACATCCCGTTCCCCGGCTACGAGATCTTCAGCCAGCTGCCGTGGCGCAGCCAGGTCGTCGAGGGCGTCCTCGGCGCGGACCTGGTCGGGTTCCAGCGCCGCGGCGACGCCGCGAACTTCCTGCGGGCCTGCCGCCGGCTGGGCGACGCGAGCACCAAGGGCGGCACCATCTCCGTCGCGGGCGGGCGCACCGTGCGCGCCGGTGCCTTCCCCATCTCCATCGACTCCCGCGGCTTCGAGGAGCTCGCGTCCGCCCCGGAGGTCATGGCCCGCGCCGAGCAGATCCGCAAGGAGCTCGGCGACCCCGACACCGTGCTCCTGGGCGTCGACCGCCTCGACTACACCAAGGGCATCCGGCACCGGCTCACGTGCTTCTCCGAGCTGCTCGCCGACGGCCGGCTCGGGACGGAGTCCGCGGTGCTCGTGCAGGTCGCGAGCCCGTCCCGCGAGCGGGTCCGCGCCTACTCCGACCTGCGCGACGAGGTCGAGCTCACCGTCGGCCGGATCAACGGAGACCACGGCACCGTCGGCTTCCAGCCCGTGCACTACCTGCACCAGTCGTTCCCCCGCGAGGAGATGGCGGCCCTGTACCTGGCCGCCGACGTCATGCTCGTCACCGCGCTGCGGGACGGGATGAACCTCGTCGCCAAGGAGTACGTCGCCGCGCGCCACGACTCCGACGGCGTCCTGGTCCTCAGCGAGTTCGCCGGTGCCGCGGACGAGCTCACCCAGGCGGTGCTCATCAACCCCCACGACATCGCCGGCACCAAGGCCGCCGTGCTGCGTGCGGTGCAGATGCCGCGCGACGAGCGCCGCCGCCGGATGCGGGCGCTGCGCCGGCGCGTCGTCGAGCACGACGTCGAGCGCTGGGCGGCGGGCTTCCTCGACGCGCTCGCCGGGCACGCCGACCAGCCGGACGCCGGGTGAGCGCCGTGGGCCCGGAGCCCGTCGGCCCGGGGGTCGAGGACGGCCTGG
>NZ_JBBEOI010000347.1 GCF_037860755.1 Aquipuribacter hungaricus
GTGCTCAACCTCGGCGTGTCCGGGGACCGGCTCGCGGGGGTCCGGGCCCGGGCGGTCCGCGACCTCGCGGGCGCCGGCGCGCTGGTGCCGGGCGTGGTCGTCACCTGCGCGGTCGGCATCAACGACGTCCGCCGCGCCCACCTCGACGAGCGCCCGCTCGACGTCGACGCCTTCGCCGCGGGCTACGCCGGCCTGCTCGACGACGTCCGGGCGGCCGTGCCCGGCGGCGGCGTCCGGCTCGTCCTCCTCGAGCCGCTGCTCGTCCCCGTCGACGCCCGCCGGCAGGGGTGGGTGGCCGACGTCGAGCGGGTCCGTGCCGTGGTCCGGGAGGCGGGCGCGGCCACCGGTGCCGTCGTCGTCGGCGGGCTCGGGGCGCTGCTCGCGGCCGACGCCGCCCGGACCACCACCGACGGCGTCCACCCCACCCGGGCCGGGCACGCGCTGGTCGCGCAGGCGTGGTGGGACCGGGTCGTCGCCGTCCCCGGGCTGCTGCCGGGCCGTCCCCGCGGGTGGGACCGGCTGCGTCCGTCCCGACGCACCGGGTGATACTTGGGGCCGCCTCGGACCGCACCGGCCGGGGGACTGCTGGAGGCCCTGACGTGACGCTCCTCGAGCCGCCGGCGACGGCGGGCCGTCCTCGCGACGACGCTCCCTCCGACGCACCCTCGCTGGTCGCGGAGCTGCGCCGCCGGCTCCGGACCAGCGGCACCGACGTCGTCGACGACAGCGTCCGGGTCCGGGCGGAGTACTCCACCGACGCCTCGAACTACCGGGTCGTGCCCACCGCCGTCGTCGTCGCCCGCGACGTCGACGACGTCCTCGCCGTCGCCGAGGTCTCCCGCCAGACCGGCACCCCGCTGACCGTGCGCGGGGGCGGGACCTCGGTCGCGGGCAACGCCGTCGGCACCGGCATCGTCGTCGACGTCAGCCGCCACCTCACCCGGGTCCGCTCCGTCGACCCCGAGGCCCGCACCGCGACCGTCGAGCCCGGCGTCGTCCTCACCGCGCTGCAGGCCGCCGCCCGCCCGCACGGCATGCGGTTCGGGCCGGACCCGTCCACGCAGGCCCGCTGCACCCTCGGCGGGATGATCGGCAACAACGCGTGCGGCCCCCACGCCGTCGCCTACGGCCGCACCGCGGACAACGTCGTCGCCCTGGACATGGTCGACGGCACCGGTCGCCGGTTCACCGCGGCCCGGCTGGGCGACCCCTCGACCGACCCCGTGCCGGGCGTGCGCCAGCTGGTCGACAGCCACCTCGGCCTGGTCCGCACCGAGCTCGGCCGGTTCGGCCGCCAGGTGTCCGGCTACTCCCTGGAGCACCTGCTGCCCGAGCGGGGCCGCGACCTGGCCAAGACCCTGGTCGGCACCGAGGGGACCTGCGGCATCGTCCTGGGCGCCACCGTCCGCCTCGTCGACCTGGCGCCCGCGACCGCGCTCGCCGTCCTCGGCTACCCGGACATGGCGACCGCCGCCGACGCCGTCCCCGCGCTGCTGCCCCACGGCCCGCTCGCGGTCGAGGGCATCGACGCCCGCCTGGTCGACGTCGTCCGCCACCACAAGGGCGACGCCGCGGTGCCGGCGCTGCCCCCGGGCGGCGGCTGGCTGTTCTGCGAGGTCGGCGGCGCCGACGAGGCCGAGGCCTTCGCCGCCGCCCGCCGGCTGGCCGCGGACTCCGGCACCACGTCGGTCCGGGTGGTCCCGCCCGGGCCGGACGCCACCGCGCTGTGGCGGATCCGCGAGGACGGCGCCGGCCTGGCCGGGCGCACCGCGACCGGCGCGCAGGCGTGGCCCGGCTGGGAGGACGCCGCCGTCCCGCCCGAGCGGCTCGGCAGCTACCTGCGCGGCTTCGAGGCGCTCATGAAGGCCCACGACGTCGACGGGCTGGCCTACGGGCACTTCGGCGACGGCTGCGTCCACGTCCGGATGGACCTGCCGCTCGCCGAGGCGCCTCACCGGCTGCGGCCGTTCCTGCAGGAGGCGGCCGACCTCGTCGTCGCCCACGGCGGGTCGCTGTCCGGGGAGCACGGCGACGGCCGGGCCCGCAGCGAGCTGCTCCAGCGGATGTACGGTCCCGACGCGCTCGCGCTGTTCGGCGGCTTCAAGCACCTCTTCGACCCCGAGGACCTGCTCAACCCCGGTGTCGTCGTCCGGCCGCGGCCGCTGGACGCCGACCTGCGGCGCCCGACCGCGCGGCCGACGCCGCCGTCGCCCGGCGGGTTCTCGCTGCTGCACGACTCCGGCGACCTCACCCGCGCCGTCCACCGCTGCGTCGGGGTCGGCAAGTGCCGCGCCGACACCTCGGCCGCCGGCGGCTTCATGTGCCCGTCCTACCTGGCCACCCACCAGGAGAAGGACTCCACCCGCGGCCGTGCCCGGGTGCTGCAGGAGCTGACCACCGGCACGCTCGTCGGCGGCGTCGACCACCCGGCGGTGCACGAGTCGCTCGACCTGTGCCTGTCCTGCAAGGCGTGCGCGAGCGACTGCCCCGCCGGGGTGGACATGGCCACGTACAAGTCCGAGGTGCTCCACCGCCGCTTCAGGGGCCGGCTCCGCCCGGTCACGCACTACTCGCTCGGCTGGCTGCCCCGCTGGTCGGCGCTGGTCGGGGCGGTGCCCGGCCTGGCCGCGGTGCTCAACGTCGTCCTCGCCGTCGGTCCGCTGCGCCGGCTCGTGCTGCGCCTGGGCGGGATGGACGCCCGGCGCTCGGTGCCGCGCTTCGCCACGACCACCCTGCGGCAGCGCTGGGCGGCCGGCCGGTCCGCCGCGGAC
>NZ_JBBEOI010000348.1 GCF_037860755.1 Aquipuribacter hungaricus
GGCGTGCCGGCGGAGCGCCGTCACCGCGGCGACCGCGGCCAGACCGGTGTCGAGCGACAGCGCCGCCGGGTCCTCGGCGAGCCTGCCGGGCTCCGCAGCGAGGGCCGCCGTGCGCTCCGCCAGGTCCCCGTCGTCAGCGACCGCGTCAGCCGACCCGGGCCGACCGCCAGACCCGGCCGCCGCCTCGGCAAATCGGGCGGTCAGCCCCTCGACCCCTGCCGCGGCGAGCACCCCGGGGGCGGACCAGCGCATCCCCAGGTCGCCCTCGACGGTGCGCGAGGCGGCCTCGGTGCCGGCGACGTCGTCCTCGACGCTGTCGGCCGCGGGCTGGCTGAGCACGGAGTACACGTCGGTCGTCGCGCCGCCGACGTCGACCGCGAGCACGCCGCCGGGGAACGCCCCTGCCAGCCGCTGCACCCCGGCGAGCACGGCGTCGGGGGTGGCCGCGAGCACCAGCTGCTCGAAGCCGCGGCCCGACGACAGCCGCCCGCCGCCGATGACGTGGCGCAGGAACGCCGCGCGCACGGCCTCCCGCGCGGGCCCGGGGTCCAGGTGGCCGATCCGCGGCAGCACGTTGGCCACCCGGTCGACGACCACGCCCCGGTCCGCCAGCACCTGCTCGGCCTCGGTCGCCACCTCGGCGTTGCCCGCGAGGACGACCGGCAGCCCGGCCGGGCCGAGCACCGGCGCGAGCGCGGCGGCGGCGGCTAGCAGGGCCTCGCCGTCCCCGCCGTCGGTGCCCCCGGTGAGGACGACGACGTCCGGGCGGGCGGCCAGCAGCGCGGCGACGTCGTCGGGCCCGAGCCGTCCCGAGGCCAGGTGGACGACCCGGCCCCCCGCGGACACGGCCGCCCGGCGGGCCGCCTCGGCGGTGACGACCCGCTCGTAGCCCACGACGGCCAGCCGCAGCCCGCCGCCGGCGGAGCTGCACACCAGCGGCGCCCCGAAGGCGACCGGGTGGGCGCCGACCTGCTCCCCGAGCAGCGCGAGCACGCCGGACACCCCGTCCATGACGTCGGTGCCCACGGTCGTCCGGTGCTGCGCGGTGGCGACCACGCCGTCGCAGCGCAGCACCGCCGGGGCGCTCCCGGTGCCCGGCTGCACCCGCACCGACCCCGCGACCGTGGCCGCGGGGTCGACGAGCAGCGCCTTCGTCCACGTCGACCCGACGTCGACGCAGACCCTGAGGTCACTCATCCGCTGCGTCCCGGTCGCGAGGGCTGTCCCGGGGGACGGCTGCGCACGGCCTCAGGCCGAGGCGGCCGCGAGCGCGTCGTCGAGGTCCGCGATCAGGTCCTCGGCGTCCTCGAGCCCGACCGACAGGCGCACCAGGTCGTCCGGCACCTCGAGCACGGTGCCCGCGACGGACCCGTGCGTCATGGCGCCGGGGTGCTCGATGAGGGACTCGACGCCACCCAGGCTCTCGGCGAGCAGGAACGTCCGGGTCGACGCGCACGCCTTGAGCGCGGCGTCGCGGCCCTGCCGCAGCCGGAAGCTCACCATCCCGCCGAAGCCGCGCATCTGGCGGGCGGCGACCTCGTGGCCGGGGTGCGTGGGCAGGCCGGGGTACAGCACCTCCGACACCGCGTCGTGCTCGCTCAGGTACGCCGCGACCCGGGCGGCGGTGGCGCTGTGGCGCTCCATCCGCACGGCCAGGGTCTTGAGCCCGCGCAGGGTGAGGAACGCGTCGAACGGGCCGGACACCGCGCCCATGGCGTTCTGGTGCCAGGCCAGCCGGTCGGCGAGCGGCTCGTGGGTGTGCGGGTCCAGGACCGCGCCCGGCGCCTCGGGCGCCCGGACGACCAGCGCGCCGCCGACGACGTCGCTGTGGCCGCCGACGTACTTGGTCGTGGAGTGCACGACGACGTCCGCGCCCAGGGCGAGCGGGTTCTGCAGGTACGGGCTGGCGAAGGTGTTGTCGACGACCAGCAGCGCGCCCGCCTCGTGGGCGACCGCGGCGACGGCCTCGATGTCCGTGACGGCGAGCAGCGGGTTGGTCGGGGTCTCCACCCAGACGAACCGGGTGCTGCCGGGGACGATCGCGGCCGCGACGGCGGCGGGGTCGGAGGAGGCGGTGCTGAACCCGACGCCCCACGGCTCGGCGACCCGGGCGAACAGCCGGTAGGTGCCGCCGTAGGCGTCCCCGGGCAGCACGACGTGGTCGCCGGGACGGGTGAGGGTGCGGATGACCGCGTCCTCGGCGGCCAGGCCGGAGGCGAACGACATCGCCAGCGTCGGCTCGCCGCCTGCGGTCTCGACGGAGGCCAGCGCCTGCTCCAGCGCGGTCCGGGTGGGGTTGCCCGAGCGGCTGTACTCGTAGCCGACACCCAGCCCGGTGCGCAGCCCGCCGACGCCGTCCTGGGCGTAGGTGGACGTCGCGTAGATCGGCGGGATGACGGCGCCGGTCTGCGGGTCCGGCTCGGAGCCGACGTGGATGGCCCTGGTGGAGAAGCCCTGGCTGGTGCGGTCCGGTGCGTTCACCGACCAAGGCTAACGGGGGCCGCGGCACCAGGCTGCAGCGCGGGCAGCACGGCCGGCAGCACGACGGCGAGGACGACGACCGCCTGGCTGAGCGCCTGGACGAGCAGGAAGCGGCGCCAGCTCGGCACCAGCGCGGCCACCTCGACCCGGGTCCCGGACGGCAGCACCGCCGCGAGCGACGCCCCGACGTGGACCAGGTGCACGGCGAGCACCGTCGCCGCGTCGCGCCCGTCGACCCCGCCGCCGCCCAGCACGGCGAGGGCGCCGAGGCCCGCG
>NZ_JBBEOI010000349.1 GCF_037860755.1 Aquipuribacter hungaricus
CGTCGCCGTTCCCGTGACCGGCCGCGCCGGCGGCCTGGCGGCGGGCGTCGGCCCGTGCCTCGGTCCGCTGCTCGACGCGGCGGCCCAGCGCCGCGAGGGCCGGCGTGGCCAGCAGCAGCAGCACGCTCGCGGCGATGAAGGCCTGGGAGCCGTCGTCCCCGAGCCCTGCGGGCGACAGGCCGACCGAGCGGCCCTCGGTCTCCAGCACGAACGAGAACTCGCCGATCTGCGCCAGCAGCAGCGCCGTCCCGAGCGCCGGCCCGGCGGGCACCCCCGGCCCGGCCCGGCGCAGCGCCGTCACCGCCAGCCACGTCGTCAGGGCCTTGACGAGGAAGACGACCACGACGCCCAGCAGGACGACGGGCAGGTTCGCCAGCACGAAGCGGACGTCCAGCAGCATGCCGACGGAGACGAAGAAGACCGCCGAGAACAGGATCTGCAGCGGGAGGATCTCGCCGAGGGCCTGGGAGCTGAGCCGGGACTCGCTGACGAGCAGCCCGGCCAGGAAGGCGCCCAGCGACACCGAGACCCCGGCCACGGCGGTGAGGTACGCGGTGCCGAAGCAGATCGCGAGCACCGTGAGCAGGAACACCTCCGGCGAGCAGGTCCGGGCCACCCGCTCCAGCACCGGCGGGAGCAGCCGACGGGCGACCAGGAGGACCGCGGCGATGATCCCCACGGCTGTGAGCAGCGCGACGAGGAGGTCACCGGTCGAGCCGCCGCCCTCCCCGCCCTCGCCGGGCACCCCCAGCAGCGGGACGAACAGCACCATGGCCACGACCGCGAGGTCCTGGAACACGAGCAGGGCGACCGCCAGCCGGCCCCGCACCGTGGTCGTCTCGCGCGCGTCGCCGAGCAGCTTGAGGACGATCGCCGTGCTCGACAGCGACACGAGGAACCCGGTGAACAGGGCGTCGCGCCAGCCGACCCCGAAGGCCGTGCACAGCGCGGCGACGGACAGCACCGCCAGCCCGACCTGGAGGGCGCCGCCGAGCGCGATCCACGTCCGCAGCGCGGCGAGCCGCTCGAGGGAGAACTCGATCCCGATGATGAACAGCAGGAAGATCACGCCGACCTCGGCCGCGGCCTCGACGGTCTCCACCTCGCCGACCAGGCCGAGCTGGGTGGGTCCGATGATCACGCCGGCGACGAGGAAGCCGACGATCGGGACGACCTTGGCCCGCACGGACAGGTAGCCGATGACGGCGGCGGCGACCACGAGGACGGCCGTGGAGGTGAGGAACGCGGGCGGGCCCTCGCCCGCGGCCAGGACGGCGGCGGGCAGGGCGTCGGTGAGCGGCACGGGCGCAGCCAACACGGGCGGGCCGCCGCCGTCCACCACCGTGCGCTCCTGGCGGACAGGCCCCCCTGGCGTCCCGGACGGCCCGGCCGTTTCCCGCGCACGGGGGCGGGGTACCGGGACGGGCATGGCAGACGACATCAGCAAGGGCGACCACGTCGAGTGGAAGACGCACGGCACGACGACGGAGGGGAAGGTCGAGAAGACGATCACCTCCGAGACCGAGGAGGCCGGCCGGAAGGTCAAGGCGTCCGAGGACGAGCCGCAGTACCTCGTGAAGTCCGACAAGAGCGGCAAGGAGGCCGTCCACAAGGGGGACGCCCTCGACAAGAGCTGACGCCGGTCGCGCGGGCGCCGGTGCCGGCGCCCGCGACCTGCCAGGCTGCGGGGATGCCTCCCGGGAGCAGGACCGGACCGCTGCGCCGCGGTGCCGACGCCGCGGACCGTGCGCGGGTCGCCGAGGTGCTGGGCGTGGACGTCGACGAGCGCGACGCCGCCCTGGTCCTGGACCCCCGCGGGCTGGCCTTCCAGCGGCTGGAGTGGCAGGGCGACTCCGCGCTGGACGCGGTCGTCGCGCTGCACCGGTGGGGCGCTCCCGCCTGCTGCCGGGCCCTGGCGCACGAGGACCTGGTGAGCGACGCCGCCCTGGCGGTGACCGCGCAGCGGGCGGGGCTCGCCGACGTCATGGACTGGCGGCCCGACCCGCCGCGGCTGGCGGACGCCGTCGAGACCTGCGTCGGCGCCGGCTGGCACGTCTCGCCCGAGGCCGCCGTGACCGTGGCCGGGCGGCTCGTGCACGCCGAGATCGCTCCCGAGGACGTCGCCGGCCGCGAGGGTGCCGCCGACCTGGCCGACGCCCTGCGCTGCGACGCGCTGGCGGCACCGGCGCACGTCGGCAGCGCCGTCATGGAGGCCTCGGCCGCCGACCTGCTCTACGGGCGCGACGACCTGTCCCGCGAGGACGAGGGGGAGCTGTCGCGCCGGCGCGCGCTCCTGCTCGACGGCGAGCGGGTGCTCCAGGTCGCCGAGGACTCCGGCTGGCTGCCCGGCTGCGGCCTGCACCCCCACCACCTGCTCGACCACGTGCAGGCCCGGGTGGGCCTGGTCGCCGTCGTGCACGGGCTGACGGCGGGCCTGCGCGAGGCGGGCCGGCTGTGGTGAGGCCCGGGCCCGCGCTGACACCGGACAGGTGCTCCTGCACGTCGACCGCGTCCGCCGTGGCTGCCCGGCACCCCGCCGCGCCGACCGACGTGCCCGTCCACAGCCCGTGGCGGCCTGTGCGGGGCCGTCCACAGCTGGCCCGGAGCGGGAGGCCCCGCCCGGGCACGCCGGTCTAGCGTCGCCGACGTGAGCACCGCAGCACGCACCGACGCCCCCGCCCCCGCCACCGCCGGCCTGGCCGACCCTCTCGGCCCCGCCACCGTTGCCGCCGCCGCCGCCGCCGCCGCCG
>NZ_JBBEOI010000350.1 GCF_037860755.1 Aquipuribacter hungaricus
GGCGCCTCGCCCGACGGCCCGGCCGGCCCGCCCGGTGCGGGGGGTGCGGGGGGTGCGGGACCTGCAGCCGACCGGCTCGACGCCGACGGCCTGCCGCTGCGCCACGACCTGCGGGGCGCCTCGGCCTACGGCGCCCCCCAGCTCGACGTGCCCGTGCGGCTCAACACCAACGAGAGCTCCCACCCGGTCCCGGAGGCCGTGGTGCGGGCGGTCGCGGAGGCCGTCGCCGCCGTCGCGGGCGACCTCAACCGCTACCCCGACCGGGAGTTCTCCGCGCTGCGCGAGGACCTCGCCGCCTACCTGGCCCGCACCACCGGCCAGCCGCTGGTCGCGGAGCAGACCTGGGCGGCCAACGGCAGCAACGAGGTGCTCCAGCACCTGCTGCAGGCCTTCGGCGGCCCCGGCCGCACGGCGCTCGGCTTCACCCCGGCCTACTCGATGCACCCGGTCATCGCCACGGGCACCGGCACCCGCTGGGTCGACGGGTTCCGCCCCGGCGACCCTGCGGACCCGTTCTGGCTCGGGGCCGAGGCCGCGGCGGCGCAGGCGGCCGAGGTCGACCCCGACGTGGTCTTCCTCTGCTCGCCGAACAACCCGACCGGGACCGCCCTCGACCTCGACGTCGTCACCGCCGTCCTCGACGCGGCCCCCTCGGCGCTGGTCGTCGTCGACGAGGCCTACGCGGAGTACGCCCGTGCGGGCACGCCGAGCGCGGTCACCCTGCTGCCCGGGCGCCGCCGCCTCGTCGTCACCCGGACCATGAGCAAGGCGTTCGCCTTCGCCGGGGCACGGGTCGGCTACCTCGCCGCCGACCCCGCCGTCACCGCGGCGCTGCGCCTGGTCCGGCTGCCGTACCACCTGAGCAGCCTCACCCAGGCGGCCGCCCGCGCCGCGCTCGCCCACGCCGACCTGCTGCTCGCCGCGGTCGAGGCGACCAAGGAGCAGCGGGACCGGCTCGTCGAGGGCACCGCGGCGCTGGGCCTGCGGCCCGTGCCGAGCGACGCCAACTTCGTCCTCGTGGGCGGCTTCGCCGACGAGCGCGCCGCGTGGCAGGCGCTGCTGGACCAGGGCGTCCTCGTCCGCGACGTCGGGCTCGCCGGGCACCTGCGGGTCACCGCCGGCACCGAGGCGGAGACCACCGCCGTCCTCGACGCGCTCGCCGCCCTGCCCCGCTGACGCAGGCCCTGCCCGCTGACGCGGGACCACCCCGGGTCCCTCGGCGCCAGCCCGAGGACCTACGGGTGAGCCCGTCGGCAGGTCGCGGTCGGAAGGTCCCGGCCCGCCGTCCCGTTACCGTCACCAGAGACCGCCCGACCCCACGCGAGGAGCGCCACCCGTGAGCAGGCCCGCCCGGACCGCCCGCATCGACCGGAGCACCAAGGAGAGCAGCGTCCTCGTCGAGATCGACCTCGACGGGACCGGCACGTCCACCGTGTCCACCGGCGTCCG
Source organism: Aquipuribacter hungaricus (assembly GCF_037860755.1). Taxonomy (NCBI): domain Bacteria; kingdom Bacillati; phylum Actinomycetota; class Actinomycetes; order Micrococcales; family Intrasporangiaceae; genus Aquipuribacter; species Aquipuribacter hungaricus. The sequence goes on from NZ_JBBEOI010000350.1 coordinate 1,450, forward strand.
GTTCTTCGACCACATGCTCGGCACGTTCGCCCGGCACTCCCTCGTCGACCTCACCGTGCAGGCGACCGGGGACACCGACGTCGACGCGCACCACACCGTCGAGGACGTCTCCATCGTGCTCGGCCAGGCCATCGCCCAGGCGCTGGGGGACAAGGCCGGCATCCGCCGCTTCGGCGACGCCACCGTGCCGCTGGACGAGTGCCTGGCCATGGCCGCGGTGGACCTGGCCGGGCGCGCCTACTGCGTCCACGAGGGCGAGCCCGCCGGGCAGGAGCACGTCATCATCGGCGGCAGCTACGTCGGCTCCCTCACCCGCCACGTCCTGGAGTCCCTGGCCCACAACGCCAAGATCGCCGTGCACGTGCGCGTGCTGTCCGGCCGGGACCCCCACCACGTCGTCGAGGCCCAGTTCAAGGCGCTCGCCCGCGCCTTCCGCGCCGCCGTCGAGCCCGACCCCCGCGTCGCCGGGGTGCCGAGCGAGAAGGGTGCGCTGTGAGCGGCGCCCCCAGAGTCGTCGTCATGGACCACGGCTCCGGCAACGTCCGCTCCGCGGTGCGCGCGCTGGAGCGGGTCGGCGCCGACGTCACCCTCACCGCCGACCGTGACGCCGCGACCGAGGCCGACGGGCTCGTCGTGCCCGGGGTCGGGGCCTTCGCCTCGGTGACCGAGGGGGTGCGCGCCGTCGGCGGGGACGCCGTCATCGACCGCCGCCTCGCCGGCGGCCGCCCCGTCCTGGGGATCTGCGTCGGCCTGCAGGTGCTCTTCCAGTCCTCGACCGAGCCCGGCGCCGGCGACCGCGAGGGCCTGGGCCAGTGGCCCGGGACGGTGCGCCGCCTCCCGGCCGACCGGGTGCCCCACATGGGCTGGAACACGGTGCGCCCGGCCGCCGGGTCCCGGCTCTTCGACGGCATCGAGGACGAGCGGTTCTACTTCGTCCACTCCTACGCGGTGCTCGCCCCCGGGCAGGCGCCGGTCGACGGCGAGCAGCCGGACGCCGAGCACGTCGCCCACCTGGGCAGCGAGCGCATCGCCGCACCCGTGGTCACCTACGCCGAGCACGGCGGGGTGCGCTTCGTCGCGGCGGTCGAGGACGGCGCCCTGTCCGCCACGCAGTTCCACCCGGAGAAGTCGGGGGACGCCGGGGCGGCGCTGCTGTCGACCTGGGTCCGCTCGCTGCGGGGGTGAGCCGCGAGCGGGCGCGCCGACGCGAGGCCCGCGAGCAGGTCGCCGCGACAGCCCGGGAGCGCGCCGAGACCCGCCGCCTCGCCGAGGTGCGCCGGGCCCGGGCGCGGG
>NZ_JBBEOI010000351.1 GCF_037860755.1 Aquipuribacter hungaricus
CGCGGCTCCGGGCGCTGCTCCCGCGTGCCCGCCGGGTGCCGCGCCGCGCGCTGGTCGCCGGCGGCGCCGGGCTGGTGGTGGTGCTCGCCGGGGGAGCGGCCGGGGCCCTGGTGGCGGGGGGCGGGACTCCCGCGGAAGTGGCAGACGGAGGGGTGGTCGCGGGGGAGGCGACGGACGTCGCGGCTGATGGGGAGACCGGCACCGGGCCGACGGTGGCCGTCCCGCCTACCGACCTGACCGGGTCGGAGCTGCCGGCGGACCAGGCGGACCAGGCCGACCAGGCGGACCAGGCGGACCAGGCGGACCAGGCGGACCCAGTGGTCCCGGTGGTCCCGGTGGTCCCGGTGGTCCCGGTGGTCCCGGTGGTCCCGGTGGTCCCGGTGGTCCCGGCGGACCCGGCGGACCCGGCGGACCCGGCGGACCCGTCGAGCACCGACGACCTCGATGACCCGGCCGTGCTCACCCAGGTCGTCACCGACCTCGTCGAGGCGCGCGAGGCCGCCCTGCGCTCGGGCGACGCTGCGGCGCTCGGCCAGGTGCACCACCCTGACGGCCCGGCATCCGCGTCGGACCGCGACCTGCTCGCCGCCGGTGCGGTCGACGTGGCCTACGAGGTCACCGGCGTGTCACCGGTCCCCGACCGGCCCGGCTCGGCGGCCGTGCGCCTGACGACGACCGTGGCCGGGACGACCACGACCGAGGAGGTGGTGCTCGGGCTGGCCGCCACGCCGGACGGCTGGCGGGTCCGGGACGTCAGCGGCACCGACGGCTGACACAGCCCGGCAGCCGACCCATTGCCCCCCGGACACGTGCGGCGGGCACCGGGCGTCCGGTGGCACCGGTCGTGCGCTCACCCGTCGGTCGTGCCGGTCGGCCCTACTGCTCGGCGAGCCACCGCGCAGCCGACTCGACGTCGGGGTGCGCGAAGTCGAAGCCGGACGCGGTGAGGACCTCGGGGATCATGCGCTGGCTGCCCGTCACGTCGCTGGAGAACTCCCCGAGGACGACCCGCAGGGCGAACGACGGCACGGGCACGATCGTGGGCCGCCCCAGGGCCTTGCCGACGGCGCGGGTGACGTCGGCGTTGCGGGCGGGCTGCGGGGCGCCCAGGTTCACGGGGCCGCTGACCTCGTTCTCGAGCAGGTGCTCGATGGCCCGGACCTCGTCCAGGAGCGTGATCCACGGCCACCACATGCGGCCGTCGCCGATCTGCCCGCCGACGCCGGCCTTGATGATGGGGAGCAGCCGCCCGAAGGCGCCCCCGCCGGTGGCCATGACGAGGCCGGTCCGCAGCAGCGCGACCCGGATGCCGGCGGCGGCGGCCGGGGCGGTCTCGGCCTCCCACGCGGTGACCACGTCGGCGAGGAAGCCTTCGCCGCGGGCGGAGGTCTCGAGCAGGACCTCCTCGCCGCGGTCGCCGTAGTAGCCGACGGCCGAGCCGGACAGCAGGACCGACGGCGGCCGGTCCAGCGCGGTCATGGCCCGGACGATGGTGCGGGTCCCGTCGACGCGGGACCGGAGGATCGTCTGCTTGTACTTCTCCGTCCACCGCTTGTCGCCGACCCCGGCGCCGGCCAGGTGGACGACCGCATCGGTGCCCGCCAGGCGGGCGAGGTCGACGGTGCCGCCCGACGGGTCCCAGGTGCACTCGTCGGGACCCGCTGCGGGACGGCGGACCAGGCGCAGGACCTCGTGGCCCGAGGCCTGCAGGGACGGGACGAGCGCCGAGCCGATGAGCCCGGACGCGCCGGTGACGGCGACCTTCACCGGTGCAGCTCCTCACGCCCGGCCCGGGCGGCGGGGACGCCGTCCGTCCCCGCCACCCGCACCGGCGGCACCACGACCGCGGCACGTGCCGCTGGCCGGACCGCCGCTGCCAGACCTGCCGTCGTCGCCACCGTCGTGGTCACCGTCGTCGCCGCCGTCACTGTCCCGGCGTCAGAGCCCGAGGGCGGACTCGAACGCGCCCTCCTCGAGACGGGCCTTGACCGTGCTGAGGAACCGTGCGGCGTCCGCCCCGTCGACCACCCGGTGGTCGTAGGACAGGGCCAGGTAGACCATCGAGCGGACCGCGATGGACTCGTTGCCCTCGGCGTCGGTGAGCACCATCGGGCGCTTGACCACCGAGCCGGTGCCGAGGATGGCGACCTGCGGCTGGTTGAGGATCGGGGTGTCGAATAGCGCGCCGCGGCTGCCGGTGTTGGTGAGGGTGAACGTGCCGCCGCTGAGCTCGTCCGGCGTCGCCTTGTTAGTGCGGGTGCGCTCCGCGAGGTCGGCGATCTTGCGCGCCAGGCCGGCGATGTTGAGGTCGCCCGCGTCCTTGATGACGGGCACGAGCAGGCCGCGCTCGGTGTCCACCGCGATGCCCAGGTGCTCGCCGCCGTGGTAGACGATCTCGTCGCCCTCGACGCTGGAGTTGACGACCGGGTAGGCCTTGAGGGCCTCCACGGCCGCCAGGGCGAAGAACGGCAGGAACGAGAGCTTGACGCCCTCGCGCTGCGCGAAGCTGTTCTTGGCCCGGGTGCGCAGCGCGGCGACCCGGGTCACGTCGACCTCGACCACGGTGGTGAGCTGGGCCGACACCTGCAGGGACTCGACCATGCGCTGCGCGATGACCTTGCGCAGGCGGCTCATCTTCTCGCGGGTGCCGCGGCGGGGGTCGACCGACGCCGGGGCGGCCTGCGCAGCCGGGGCTGCGGCGGGTGCGGCTGCGGCCGGCGCGGGGGCCTCGACCGGG
>NZ_JBBEOI010000352.1 GCF_037860755.1 Aquipuribacter hungaricus
GAGCTGCCCGCCCGCCGTCAGCCGCCCGCGACGGTCCCGCCGCTGCGCCGCCCCGAGGTGCGGGAACGGCTCGGCCTGGGCGCCTTCGGCGGCAGCGAGCGCGCGTAGCCGGTCCCGACCGCGGCCCACCGGGCGAGCGCGTCGTCGGCGGCCACCGCGTCGGTGCCGACCCCCAGCCAGCCGGCCATCGACCGGCCGTGCATCTCGAACGGGCGGGCACCGGGCTCACCGAGCAGGGCGTCGAGGTCGTCCGGGTGCGCCCGGACCATGAGCTCGCCGTCGGAGCCGGCGCAGACCGCCAGGTGCCCGTCGACCATGAACGCGAGCCCGCCGAACATCCACCGGGTCGTCAGCCCCGGCTCGTCGGCGAGCAGGGCCTGGAGCCGGTCGGCCAGCCGGGTGTCCACCACCATCCCGGCAGTGTGCCCGCGAGGACCGGCGGCGGGGAGCCCCCGCTCAGCAGGACGGCGCGGTCAGGCGGACGGCGTGCCGAGGTCGCGCTCCATGCGGCGCAGCGTGCCGTCCATGCGGAGCCGGGCCAGCGCCTCGGTGGCGACGAGGGCACCCGGGACGGTGACGACGAGGACGGTGACGGCGGCGAGCTGGAGCGACAGCAGCTCGCCCGAGGTCACGACCTCGAGCAGCGCGAGCGCGAGCAGCACGAGGCAGGCGGGCACCAGGACCCGCGTCACCGTGCGGGCGGCGGCGCGGTAGACGGGGGCGGGGATGGCGTCGGACGGCGAGCTGACGACGGCGGTGGGGAAGGCCATGGGACCTGTACGGCGCGGGAGCACCGGACCTTGAGCGCGACGGACGGACCGTCCCGGGGCGGCGGGTACCCTTCTCCGCGGTGACGTGTCCGAGCGGCCTAAGGAGCACGCCTCGAAAGCGTGTGAGGGGGAGACTCCTCCGTGGGTTCAAATCCCACCGTCACCGCCAGGCACGCCCGACGCCGGGTCCCCCAGGGGCCCGGCGTCCGTGCGTCCGGGGCGGGTGGCCGACCCACGGCGCCGGCCGGATGATCGCGCCATGCCGATCCCCACGACCTCCTACGCCCACGTCCGGCTCACCGTCACCGACATCGACCGCTCCCGCGCCTTCTACGACGCCGTCTTCGGACTCCCGGTGGCCTTCGAGGTGCCGCCGGGCGCCGACGAGCAGACGCGCGAGCAGCTGGGCTTCCTCTTCGGCGGTGTCATCTACCGCCTGGGCGACCAGCTGCTGGGGCTGCGCCCGGTCGCGACGGACCGCTTCGACGAGGACCGCACCGGCCTGGACCACCTGAGCTTCCGGGTCGGCTCGCGCGCGGTGCTCGACGACGCCGTCACCGTCCTCGACGACCTCGGCGTCCCCCACGGGGGCGTCAAGGACATCGGCGCGGGGCACGTGGTGGAGTTCCGCGACCCCGACGGCATCGCCCTGGAGCTGTACGCCGCCCCGGCCTGACCGGCACGGGGCGCGCGGCAGGAACCTCGGCCCGGAGGGAGTCACCGCGGCGTCCACGACGTTGTCCAGGGTGATGACGACGACACCGGCCGCCGCCCCGTCCGCAGCACCGACCACCCCGCCCCGACCGCCGCGGCCCCTGCTCGACGTCCGCCGCATCTACCTCGAGCCCGAGGCCGCGGAGCTTCCCCGTGGGCAGCAGGTGCTGGCCCGCTGGCCGGACGCCGAGCGGGTCGAGGTCGCGAGCCACTGGCAGATCCCGGAGCTCGCGGGCGACGAGGCCAACGTCCGCCGCTGGGTCCGCATCAAGACCGAGGCGCTGGTGCTCGGGGTCAAGAAGTCGCTCACCGCCCGGCGCAACGGCCGCAGCAGCGACTGGATCGCCCCCTCGACCGCCAACGGCTGCGCCATGGCCTGCGCGTACTGCTACGTGCCGCGGCGCAAGGGCTACAGCAACCCCGTCACGGTGTTCGCCAACATCGACCAGATCACGGGCTACCTCGCCCGCCACGTGCGCCGGCAGGGTCCCAAGACCGAGCCCGACCAGGTCGACCCGTCGGCGTGGGTCTACGACATCGGCGAGAACAGCGACTGCTCCGTCGACGCGCGGCTGTCCGACAACGTCCACGACCTCGTCGACCTGTTCCGCGGCCTGCCCACCGCCAAGGCGTCGTTCGCCACCAAGCACGTCAACCGCGACCTGCTCGGCTGGGACCCGCAGGGGCGCACCCGGGTCCGCTTCAGCCTCATGCCCCACGAGGCGGCCAGGCTGCTCGACGTGCGCACCGACCCGGTCGCGACGCGGATGGCAGCCGTCGACGACTTCGTCGCCGCCGGGTACGAGGTGCACGTCAACCTCAGCCCCGTCGTCGTCCAGGACGGCTGGCTGCAGGCGTGGGACGAGCTCCTCGTCCAGCTCGACGACACCACGGGGCCGGCGTTCAAGGCCCAGGCGGCCGCCGAGGTCATCATGCTCACCCACAACGCCGGCCTCCACGAGGTCAACCTCGGCTGGCACCCGAAGGCCGAGGACGTGCTGTGGCGCCCCGACCTGCAGCAGGCCAAGCGGTCGGAGACCGGCGGGATCAACGTGCGCTACCGGACCGGCGACAAGGGCCGCTACGTCGCCCAGCTGCTCGAGCGCGTCGAGCACCGGACGCCGTGGCTGCGCGTCCGCTACGCCTTCTGAGCCGTCCGGCCGGACCGGCGGCGCGGCCCGCCCCGGGCGGCGCCCCGGTCGCCCGCCGTCCCGCGGGTCGCCGTGGTGCCGGGGCAAGT
>NZ_JBBEOI010000353.1 GCF_037860755.1 Aquipuribacter hungaricus
CGAAGCGCCGCCGTCGCCGGCCCGCCGCGGCCGCCCCCGGGGCGCCGACCCCGGCCTGACCGGTCCCGGCCGGGCCGGACCCCTGAGCGGGTCGCGCCGGGACCACCCGGACGGCCCATCCGGCGCGGGCGCTCAACCTTTCGGGCGGACCTGCCGAGAGAGCAGGAGCCAGGACGGCGACAGCACGGCCACGGACCGGCCGGTACGGGAACCACCCCTCGGAAGAGAGTCGTGTGAAGTCGTCGGAGATCGGTCGCTACGCGGTGCCCCTGGGCGTCGTCGGCATCGTCATGCTGCTCGTCGTCCCGCTGCCCGCGGTGATGCTCGACGGCCTCATCGTCCTCAACATCGCGCTGAGCCTGCTCGTCCTGCTCACCGCCATGTACGTGGCCCGCCCGCTGGACTTCTCCATCTTCCCGGCGCTGCTGCTGGTCCTCACCCTGTACCGGCTCGGGCTCAACGTGGCCTCGACCCGCCTCGTGCTGCTGGACGGCTACGCCGGCGAGGTCATCCACGCCTTCGGCGAGTTCGTCATCGGCGGCTCGCTCATCGTCGGCCTCGTCATCTTCCTGCTGCTCGTCGTCATCCAGTTCGCCGTCATCACCAGCGGCGCGACCCGCGTCGCCGAGGTCGGCGCCCGGTTCACCCTGGACGCGATGCCCGGCAAGCAGATGGCCATCGACGCCGACCTCAACTCCGGCCTCATCGACGAGGACACCGCCCGCCAGCGCCGCGCCGACGTCGCCGCCGAGGCCGACTTCTACGGCGCGATGGACGGGGCGTCGAAGTTCGTCAAGGGCGACGCGGTCGCGGCGATCATCATCACCGTCATCAACCTCGTCGGCGGGTTCGGCATCGGCGTCGCGCAGCGCGGCCTGCCCTGGTCGGAGGCTCTGGAGACCTACTCCCTGCTGACGATCGGCGACGGCCTGGTCTCGCAGATCCCCGCCCTGCTCATGTCGGTCGCGACCGGCCTCATCGTCACCCGCTCGACCACCGACGGGGACCTGGGCCAGGACGCGGCCGTCCAGCTGTTCCGCAACACCCGCGCGCTGGCGATCGGCGGCGGCGCGATGATCGCGATCGCGATCGTGCCGGGCATGCCCAAGCTGCCCTTCGTCGTCGTGGGCGTCGTGCTCCTCGTGCTCGCCAGCCGTGCCCGCGGGGCCGGTTCCGGCACCGACGAGGTCGACGCGGACGCGCCGGCGCTGCCCGCCTCCGACCCCACCGAGATGCTCGTGCAGGAGATGTCCGTCGACCCGCTCGAGGTCGTCCTCGCCACCGACCTCGTCGACCTCGTCGACACCGGCGCCGGCGGCGACCTGCTCGACCGGGTCCGCGCCCTGCGCCGCAAGGTCGCCCTCGAGGTCGGCCTCGTGCTGCCGCCCGTGCGCACGCGCGACTCGCTCGAGCTCGGGCCGGGCCAGTACCAGGTGCTCGTGTCCGGCGTGGAGGTCGGCCGCGGCCAGGCCCCCGCCGGCAAGGTGCTCGCCCTCGGCGACCACCTGGAGACCCTGCCCGGCGCCACCACCGTCGAGCCCGTCTTCGGCCTGCAGGGCAAGTGGCTGCCGGTCGAGATGCGCCACCAGGCCGAGATGACCGGCGCGACCGTCGTCGACCGCGGCTCGGTGCTCATCACCCACCTCGGCGAGGTCGTCCGCGCCCACGCCTCCCGGCTGCTGTCCCGCGAGGACGTCAAGGCGCTCGTGGAGTCGGTGCGCCGGGTCCACCCCGTCGTCGTGGAGGAGCTCGTGCCCTCGCAGCTGTCGCTCGGGGAGGTGCAGCGCGTCCTGCGCGGCCTGCTCGACGAGCGGGTGCCGGTCCGCGACCTGGTCCGCATCTTCGAGGCGCTGAGCCTGCGGGCCCGGACCTCGACCGACGTCGACGGCCTCGTCGAGGCGGCCCGCGCCGGCCTCGGCCCCGCGGTCGCCGACGCCTTCTCCCGCGACGGCGTGCTCCGCGTGGTCACCCTCGACCCGCTCATGGAGCACGAGATGGCCGAGCACGTCCGCCCCACCGAGGACGGCCCGACCGTCCAGCTCGACCCCGGCCGCACCGAGGCCTTCCTCGACGCGCTCGCCGGCTGCATGACCCGGGCGGACGCCCTCGGCGTGGACTACGTGCTCGTCTGCGCGCCGGGCCTCCGCTCTGCACTCCACCGCCTGGTCGGCGCCGCCGCGCCCGCCCTCGCGGTGCTCTCGTACACCGAGGCCGGCCAGGCGCCCCGGGTGGAAGCGATCGGGACGGTGAGCCATGCCTCGGCAGTTGCATCTTGAGGGTCGGGCCCTGGAGCCCCTGCTGGAGCAGGCCAGGGCCGACCACGGCAGCGACGTCCGCGTCGTCGCCGCCCACCGCGTCCGCCGCGGCGGCATCGCCGGGTTCTTCGCCCGCGAGCACTACGAGGTGACCGTCGAGGTGGCCGACCCGACCGAGGCGCTCGCCCCGGCCGTCGGTGACGTGCCCGCGGTCCGTGCCGTCGCTGCGGTCGCGGCCCCGGCTGCTGCGCCTGTCGCACCCGTCGCGTCCGGCGTGGCGCCGGCTCCTGCCGGTCCGCAGACGCTCGAGGAGCTGCTGGCCGCGGCCGACCTGGCCGACGGCGTGGCGTCCGCGCCCGTCCTGGCGCCCGTCCTGGCGCCCGTCCTGGCGGTCGCCGGCCGGGCCCCAGCCCCGGTCGCTGCCCCGGCGGCCAGCGCTACGGCTGGTGCCTCGGCGTCGCG
>NZ_JBBEOI010000354.1 GCF_037860755.1 Aquipuribacter hungaricus
GCTCGGCGAGCAGCTCCGCGGTCGCCTGGGCCACCCGTGCGACGGCGGCGTCGAACGCGGCGGCCGCGGCGGGCGGCGGCTGGCGGACCCCGCTGACCTTGCGCACGTACTGCAGCGCGGCGGCGGCGACCTCGTCGGTCGTGGCGGGCGGCTCGAGGCCGCGGAGCTCGGTGATGTTCCGGCACATGCGCCCATGGTGCTCCCGGGCACCGACGGACGGCAGACCCGGCTCAGCGGCGGCCGGCGAAGAAGCGGCGCAGGAGCGCGGCGGACTCCTCCGCCCGGAGCCCGCCCGTCACCTCCAGGCGGTGCAGCGACAGCGGGTCGCGGGCCAGGTCCCAGACCGAGCCGCACGCCCCCGCCTTGTCGTCCCAGGCCCCGAACACCGTGCCGGCAGCCCGGGCGGCGACCAGCGCGCCGGTGCACATCACGCACGGCTCGAGGGTGACGACGACGGTCGCGCCGGGCAGCCGCCATCCCTGGCCGAGGGCACCGGCCGCGGACCGGAGCGCGTCGACCTCGGCGTGCGCGGTGGCGTCGCCGGTGGCCTCGCGCCGGTTGCGCCCCTCGCCGACCACGGTCCCGTCGGGGGCGAGGACGACGGCCCCCACGGGCACGTCGCCCGCGTCGAGGCACCGTTCCGCGAGCACCAGCGCCCGGTCCATGGCCCGGTCCACCGCCGCGACGCGGGGCCCACGAGGCCCGCGCGGGCCGAGCACCGGGCCGGGCCCGCCGGGGGTCAGCGCAGCTGCTCGAGCAGGTCGAGGAAGCCGACCCGCTCCCCGAGCTCGGTGAGGGCGCGCGCGGGGTCGTCGGCGTCGGCCTCGACGATGGCCTTGAGGCTCTCGCCGCCCACCCCGAGGTCCTCCAGCAGGGACAGGTCGCCGGCCCAGGGCACCTCGGTGACCTTGGGGGCGTCCTCGTCGGCGACCGGGGTCTCCTCGTAGCCGTCGTCGAAGCCCGAGGAGTACGACTCGTCGAGGCCGCCGGGCACCAGGCCGGCCGCGCGCAGCGACCCGGCGTCGGACCACAGCTCGGGGTCGGCGAACACCGCGGCGAAGCTGCTGGCGCGGGCGGCGGGCAGGTCGCTGACGAACACGCGGGCGTCGTCCTCGCCGTCCACGCGGACCAGGGCGAACCACTCGTCCTCGCGCTCGAGCACGACGAGCCCGGTCAGGGAGTCGACCTCGCCCCGCACGGTGTCCACGAGGTCGTCCAGGCTCTCGGCGCCGCGCAGGCCCGCCTCGCGCGAGGTCCACTGGCGGCCGCTGGGGACCAGGAGGGCGGTGAAGTACGACACGGCTGCATCCTGGCACCAAACGCCTGTCCGGCGGCACCGGCGTGGGGCCCGCGGGTGGGTAGCGTGCCCCGTATGCGCGTCCACGTGGCCGACCACCCGCTGATCTCCCACAAGCTGACGACGCTGCGGGACGTCACCACCGACTCCCCCACCTTCCGCCGCCTCGTCGAGGAGCTCGTCACTCTCCTGGCGTACGAGGCGACCCGCGACGTCGCCGTCGAGACCGTCGAGGTGACGACGCCGGTGACGAGCACCACCGGCACCCGCCTGGCCTCCCCCAAGCCGATCGTCGTGCCGATCCTCCGCGCGGGGCTCGGCATGCTCGACGGGATGAGCCGCCTGCTGCCGACCGCCGAGGTCGGCTTCCTCGGGATGCTCCGCGACGAGGAGACGCTGCAGCCGCGGACCTACGCCAACCGGCTGCCCGACGACCTGTCCGGCCGCCAGTGCTTCGTGCTGGACCCGATGCTGGCGACCGGCGGCACGCTGGCCATGGCGGTGGACTACCTGCACGGCAAGGGCGCGCGCACGGTGACCGCGATCTGCCTGCTCGCCGCCCCGGAGGGCCTGGAGGCGCTCGAGCGCGCCGTGGCCCCGGACGTCGACCTGTCGGTGGTGCTCGCCGGGCTCGACGAGCGGCTCGACGAGCGCGGCTACATCGTCCCCGGGCTCGGCGACGCGGGCGACCGGCTGTACGGCATCGTCTGAGCCGGTGACCGGTCGCCGACCGGCGTGGCGGGTGGACTCCGCGGCGCCGACGTGTGGATGCTGGGCGGTCGGGCACCCGCCCGGACCGGGCGCGAGGGAGGGGACGAGGTGCAGCTGACCAGGAAGATCCTGAAGTGGGTGCTGTGGCTGTTCCTGGCGTTCCTCGTGTACTCCATCTTCCGCAGCCCCGAGCAGGCCGCCGCCCTCGTGGTCGGTGGCTTCCAGGGCATCAGCGCGGCGTTCGGGGCGATCTTCGCCTTCTTCGACGCGATCCTCGCCCAGTCCGGCGCCGCCCCCGCACCTGCTCCCTGAGCCGTGGCTGACAGCCGGGGGCGCGGCGAGCGCCCGCCGAACCCCGTCGTCCGGCACGGCAGGGTGCCGGACCCCACGTCGGTGTCCCCGGTCCAGGGTGCGCGGGCGACGCCGCCCCGTCCCGGCGCCGGGACGCCCCCGCGGGAGTGGCCCGGCCCGGTCCTCCGGCGGCTGAGGGACCCCCTCCCCGACGGGTACGCCCCGCGCTTCGGCCGGCGGAAGCGGGAGCGCTCCGACCCCGGTCCCCGACCGGCCGGCCGTGGTCCCCGCACGGTGGGAGGCAGCGCCGCAGCAGGTGCGGCCGCCGGTGGTGGCGCGGGTGGTGGAGGCGCTGGCGCCGGTGGGGCTGCCGCCCGCGCACCGCGCCCGGGCCCTCCCC
>NZ_JBBEOI010000355.1 GCF_037860755.1 Aquipuribacter hungaricus
CGGCGGACGGGGGCGGTCGGCGTCGCCGGCCGCGACGCCGACCAGGTGCGGGCGTCCCGCGGGCCCGCCCGGTCGCGGACGGCACGCGCCGTGCAGGCCCTGGTGCTCGGTGCCCCCTCCCCCCGGGTGCGGGTGCACCGGCGCGCGACGTGGTCCGGCGTCCCGGTGGCGGTCCACACCCCGCCGGTGGTGCCGGGCACGGTGCTGCCCGTCGTCGTCCACCTGCACGGGGGCGGGTGGGCCCAGGGCGGCATCGACGACACGCCCTGGTGGGTGGCGGCCCTGGCGGAGGCGCTGCCCGCCGTGGTCGTGTCGGTCGGCTACCGGCTCGCCCCCGAGCACCCGTTCCCCGCCGCGGTCGACGACTGCCTCGAGGCCGTCCGGTGGGTGGCCGCCTCCCCCGGCGCCGTGGGGTCCGGCTCGCGGGTCCGTACCGACCGGGTCGCGCTCGTCGGCGACAGCGCGGGTGCCAACCTCGCCGCCGTCACCTCGGCCCGGCTGCGCGACGAGCCGCTCCCGGGCGACCCCCGCGTCGTCCACCAGGGGCTGGTGTACCCGGCGACGGACGCCAGGCTGCTCACCGGCTCGATGGCGGCCAACGCCCACGCGCCGGTCCTGGGCCGCGCGGACGTCGACCGCTTCCTCGAGCTGTACACCGACGGCACGGGGGTCGACGTCGAGGACCCCCGGCTGTCGCCGCTGCTCGCCGCCTCGCACGCGGGCCTGCCGCCGACGACGGTGCTCACCGCCGAGCACGACCCGTTGCGCGACGACGGCCGCCTCTACGCCGAGCGGCTGGCCGCGGCGGGCGTCCGGGTCCGGCTCACCGACTACCCCGGTGCGGTGCACGGCTTCCTCAGCCTGGCCGGCCTCGACCAGGTCCGCAGCCGGCAGGCCGTGGCCGAGCTGGTCGCCGCGATCAGGCCGGACCTGTGCGGTGCGCCCGCCGGTGGGCCGGACGACGGGCCCGGCGGTCGACCTGACGGACCGACCGGTCTGCTGTCCGCCGACGTGCGTGCCGACGGCTGAGCCCGGCCGGGGGGTGCTCGTCCGCCTGCTCCCCGGTGTCCTGCTCGCGGTGGGCGTGGCCGCCCTGGCGCTCGGGCTGGACGCGGTCCTGGGGGCCGCGGGGACCGGCTCCCCGGGTGCGGCGGTGCTCGCCCTGCTGCTGGGCACCGCCGCGGCGACGGCGCGCGCGCCGGGGGCGGCGCTGACCCCGGGCCTCCGCTGGGCGGGCAGCCGCCTGCTCCAGGCCGGGATCGTCCTGCTCGGCCTCACCGTGCCGCTGGCGGCCCTCACCCAGGTGGGACCGCGCGCCCTGCCGGTGGTCGCCGTGGCGGTCGTCACCGCCTTCGCCGTCGCGACGGTCGTCGGCAGGGCGCTCGGCGTGCCCCGCGACCTCCGTCTGCTGCTCGGGGCGGGGACCGGGATCTGCGGTGCCTCCGCCATCGCCGCGACGGCAGGGGTCATCCGGCCCCGCCCCGCCGACGTGGGCTACGCCCTGTCGACCGTCGTGCTCATGAACCTGCTGGCCATCGCGGCGCTGCCGCCGCTGGCGCGGGCCGCAGGGCTGACGGACCCCGGCTTCGGGGCGTGGGTGGGCTCGTCGGTCAACGACACCAGCGCCGTCGTCGCCCTCGCCGGGGCATGGTCGGCCGAGGCGCTCGCGGTCGCGGTCGTCGTCAAGCTCACCCGCGTCCTGGCGCTCGTGCCGGTCACCCTGGTGCTCGCCTGGCGCACCCGCGTCCACGAGGCGGCGCAGGCCGGCCGCACCGGGGACGCGACGTCGGCTCCCCGGCCGGCGCGGCTGGTCCCGGCCTTCCTCGTCCTGTTCGTCCTCGCGGTCGCCGTCGCGGCGACCGGTCTGCTGCCGGACCGCGTGACCGGGCTGGCCGGCACCGCCGTCGACGTCCTCGTCGCCTGCGCGCTCGCCGCCGTCGGCCTGTCCACCCGGCTGCGGGAGGTGGCGGCCGCAGGACCGGCCCCGGTGCTCCTCGGGGCGGTCGTCTGGGTCGCCGTCGCCGGCGCGAGCCTGCTCACCCTCCTGCTGGTGGGCATGGTCTGACCAGGCGGCGCTGACCGCGTGGTCCGTCGTGCCCGACCGGTCAGCCGCTCGGGCAGCAGACCGGTCAGCCGCTGGTCGGGGCAGCCGCTGGTCGGGGCAGCCGCTCGTCAGGGCAGCAGCGCGTCCACCGGAGCGACGACGTCCTCGACGGTCGACCCGAGGGACCCGGTCGTCAGACCGCCGCCCTTGCCGCCGCCGTTGCCGCCGCCGTTGCCGCCGCCGTTGCCGCCACCGTTCCCGCCGTTGCCGCCGCTGTTGCCGCCGCCGTTCCCACCGGCGTTGCCGTTACCGCCGCCGTTGCCACCGGCGTTCCCGTTGCCGCCGCCGTTCCCACCGGCGTTGCCGTTACCGCCGCCGTTGCCGCCAGTGTTCCCGTTACCGCCGCCGTTGCCGCCAGTGTTCCCGTTCCCGCCGCCGTTACCGCCGCCGTTCCCGTTGTCACCGCCGCCATTGCCACCGCCGTTGCCGTTGCCGCCGTTGCCGCCGCCGTTGCCGTTCCCGCCGCCGTTGCCGGGCGCGGGCGCAGGCGCGGGTGCCGGGGCAGCCGGCGGGTCGACGACAGGGGGCTTCGGTGCAGGAGGCGCCGGCGCGGGCCGGGCCGGCTGGGGCGCGGGCACGGCAGGAGCAGGCGCCG
>NZ_JBBEOI010000356.1 GCF_037860755.1 Aquipuribacter hungaricus
ATGACGACCGCGTGCAGCAGGACGCCCGCCCCGACGACGACGGCGGCCTGCCCGGCCGCCAGACCCAGGGAGGCTTCCCCCGGGCTGGCCCCGGCGAGCGCCCGCACCGCGAGCCAGGCGCCCGGACCGCCGAGCAGCAGCCCGAGCAGCGCGGCGGGCAGGACCTCGGCCACGCCGAGCGCTCCGACGGCGGGCGGGCGGACGCCGAGCCCGGCGAGCAGCTCGAGCTCGCGGGCGCGGCGGGAGGCGGTGAGCGTGGAGACGGCGAGCACGAGCGCCAGGCCCAGCAAGATCGACCCCACGGCGGGGGTCCGGGCCTCCGCGGCCGCGCGCAGGGTGATGTCGTCGGCCCGGGCGAGCAGGCCGGGCAGGCCGGTGACGACGACCGGGGACAGGATCGCGCCGCTGCCGACGGTGCCGACGGACTCACCGGGGGGCAGGGCGGCGGCGGCCGTCCGCAGCCGCTGGACCGCCGACACGGTCGAGCCCAGCGCGTCGCGGTCGGGCCGGACGGGGTCCAGGCCGGCGTCCAGGCTCCAGATGAGGACGTCGCCGATCGCGTCGGCCAGGGCCTCCGTCGTCGACGGGTCGCCGACGAGGACCGAGGGCTGCGCGAGGCCGCCGGTGTCCCCGGGCAGCCGTCCCGCCCGGTCCTGCCAGAACCGGCTGCCGGGCAGGTCGACCGGCACGGCCCCGGCGTCGACCTCGTAGACCCCGGCGACCGTCGTCGTCGCGGCCGTGTCCTGCCGCCGGCTCACCGAGGTGACCACCTGCATCTCGTCGCCGGGCTCGAGCGACAGCTCCTCGGCGAGGTCGGCGGGGACCCAGACCCCGGCGGGCCGCTCCTCGCCCTCGGCCACGGGCGCGCTCGCGACGACCTGCAGCACGTCCCCCGGCTCGTCGACCGCGGTGAGGCGGGCGGTGCGGCGCCGGCCGTCGACCTCGGCGAAGCCCTCGTAGCGGACCAGGCGGGTGCCGAGGAGCTCGTCGGCGAAGGACACCCCGAGCAGGGAGGCGGGCTCCAGCCCGGGGACGGCGTCGACCTGCTCGCGCAGCCCCTCGAGCACCCGGCCCGGTCCCGGTGAGCCGGACACCCGCACGGTGGGCGAGGCGAGCGGCCCGGCGCCCTCGGCGACGGCGTCGAGGGTCCGCGCGACCGAGGCGGTGCGCCAGGCGGAGACCGTGAGCACGTCGGAGGCGGCAGCCGCGGCGGACACCGCGAAGGCGGCGACGACGAGCACGGCCCAGGGGCCCTCCCGCAGCAGCCGCAGCGGCGCCCGTGCCCACAGCGGCCCCCCGGTCATGCTGGAGACTATGTCATGGGAGCGCTCTCACCGGGAGCTGGTCCCGGGAGGCGTCGTCCTCGGGCGCCTCCGCGCCGCCCTGCCCGTCCCACGGCCGCAGCAGGTGGAGGAACAGCACGGTGGTGAGCGCGAGCGTCACCTGCAGCAGGGCGGCGTTGAGCACGAGGTAGCTGACCAGGAGCGCCGGCGCCCAGGGCCGCGCGCCGCCGCCGGCCACGAGGGACCACAGCAGGAACAGCAGGAAGACGACCGTGCCCGGCCCGCCGTACTCCAGCAGGAGCTTGGGCAGCGCGGGCGACAGCAGCCCGGCGGTCCCGGCGGCCGTGGCATCGGTGCCCGCCCCGGCCCCGTAGCCGAGCAGGACCGCGGCGGGGTCGAGCGCCCACGACGGCAGCAGCCGCTCGTAGGGCTCGACGAGCCGCAGGCTGAGGCTCGAGCCCTCGTTGCCCACCTCGGTGAGCCGGGTGAGGAAGCGCTCCCCGACCGGGGTGACCGCGGCCACCACGACGGCCAGCAGCACGGGGACGACGAGGACGAGCAGGCGGCGGCGCGCCGGCCCGGCCGCGAGCACCGCGACGCCCAGGACGAGGGTGACGACGCCGTTGCCGGCCAGCGTCGGGACCAGGCCGAGCAGGAGCAGCGCCACCACGACCGTCGAGCGGCCGCGGTGCAGCGCGACGACGCCGGCCAGCCCGAGGAAGTACGAGACGAACGACGGCTCGAGGAAGAGGACGCCGTTGACCCGGACGATGTCGGAGCCGTACGACAGCGGGTCGCCGGTGTTGTAGCCCTGGACGAGCAGCTCGGACGGCACGACGACGGACAGCCAGTCCCGGTACGGCACGCCGGCGTACTGGGTGGCCGACTGGGCCAGGCAGACCAGGGCCACGACGACCATGAGGGTCGTGTAGGCGTCGAGCAGCCGGTCGACCGCGGCCCGGTCCAGCCGGGCCGGCCGGACGGCGACGACCGCGTACAGCAGGAGCAGCAGCACCAGCGACGTCAGGGACGGCGACAGCCCGCGCAGCAGGGCGACGACGGTGAGCAGCACCAGCGTCGACATGGCCGCCACGTAGAGCCGGGTCCGGGTCCGGTCGAGCACGAGCCGGCCGGTGACGGCGCCGACGGCGAGCAGCGCCAGGCAGAGGACGAGGGTCAGGGGCACCTGCGTGGCGCCGAGCGGCAGGGCCAGGCGCTGGGTGAGCACGACGACCAGCAGCAGCGCCAGCAGCAGGCGCTCGGGCCCCCGGCCCGTCGTCACTCCCCGGTCGCCGGGGACGCCACCGGGGCCGGCGCGGCAGCCGCGGGAGGCGCGGAAGGCGCAGCGCCCGGGGCCGCAGCCGTCGGGGCCGCAGTCGTCGGGGAGGACGTGGGGGCAGCGGCAGGGCCCG
>NZ_JBBEOI010000357.1 GCF_037860755.1 Aquipuribacter hungaricus
GGGCGCGGCGGCCTCCTCGTGCGCGGCCGGGCGGACGGCGCGCAGGCGCGGGGCGGCACGACCGGTCGCCGGCGCCAGGACGGCGTTGCCGAGCTCGACCACGGCGGGGCGTGACCGGTAGCTGCGGACCAGGTGCACGACCGTGGCGCCGGGGTGGGCGGCCGCGAACCCGCCCAGCAGCGAGGAGTCGGCGCCCGCGAAGCTGTAGATGGTCTGGTGGGGGTCGCCGACGACGCAGACGTCGTCGCGCTCCCCGACCCACAGGTCGAGGAGGACCTGCTGCGCCGCCGAGACGTCCTGGTACTCGTCCACGGTGAACCAGCGGTACCGGGAGCGGACCTGCCGTGCGACGTCCTCGCGCTCGCGGAGCATGGCCGCCGTGAGCAGCAGGACGTCCTCGAAGTCCATCACCCCGCGGGCGGTCTTGGCGTCCTCGTAGGCCTCGACGAGCCGCGCGACGACCGCCGGGTCGTGGCCGGCGACCTCTGCCCTGCCGGCGGCGAGCGCCGCGGCCGGGTACGTGGCGGGGGTGAGCAGGCCGACCTTGGCCCACTCCAGCTCCGAGGACAGGTCGCGCACGGCGCTGCGGTCCACCCGCAGGCCGAGCCGTGCTGCGGCCTCGCCGACCACCGCGGCCTTGTGCTCCAGCAGCGGGGGCGCCGGGCCGCCGACCACCGAGGGCCAGAAGTGCTGGAGCTGGCGCAGCGCGGCGGCGTGGAAGGTGCGCGCCGTGGCGCGGCCGACCCCGAGGGCCCGCAGCCGTTCGCGCATCTCGCCGGCGGCGCGGGCGGTGAACGTCACCGCGAGGACCTGGTCCTCGGGCACGGCGCCGACGGCCACGGCGTGCGCGATGCGGTGGGTGATGGCCCGGGTCTTGCCCGTGCCGGCCCCGGCCACCACGCAGACCGGACCGCGGACCGCCTCCGCGACCGACCGCTGCTCGTCGTCGAGGGGGCGCAGCAGCGCCTCGGCGTCGGCGGGGGTCAGGACCACGCCCCCATCGTCCCAGCCCGGGGACGCGGCCGGGTCGCCCGGCGGCCGTCCTGGGGAACACCGCGGGCGGGCTCCCTGTTGTGGACGGACGAGCACCGCACCCCGACCGACCCGGACACCGAGGAGACACCCGTGCAGGCACCCGCAGCTGGGACCGTGACCATGTACTCGACCACCTGGTGCGGGTACTGCCGTCGCCTGAAGTCGCAGATGGACCGCGAGGGCATCGCCTACACCGAGGTCAACATCGAGGACGTCCCCGACGCCGCCGAGTTCGTCATGCAGGTCAACGGCGGCAACCAGACGGTCCCGACGGTGCTGTTCCCCGACGGCAGCGCCGCCACCAACCCCTCGCTCGCCGAGGTCAGGTCCCGCCTCGCCGCCTGAGCGGCACGCCGGGCCCCGACCCGGCAGCACCGGGGCTCGAGCACCGACGGCACCTGCGCCTAGCGCCAGGTGCCGTCCTGCTGCAGGGGGCCGCCCAGCCAGCGCTCCACGAGGCGGCGGGCCACCGACACCGCCGGCGGGACCGTGATCTCGCCCGCCGCCACCGCCGCACGCAGGCCGTCGCGGTCGAACCAGCGCACCTCGGTGATCTCCGAGCCGTCGGGGACCGCCTCGGTGTCCTCGGTCTCGGCGTGGAAGGCCACCATGAGCGAGGCGGGGAACGGCCACGGCTGGCTGCCCAGGTACTCCACCGTCGTCGCGGTCACCCCGGCCTCCTCGAGCAGCTCGCGCGCGACCGCCTGCTCGAGCGACTCCCCGGGCTCGACGAACCCGGCGAACGCCGAGTACCGGCCGTCCGGCCACCGTCCCTGGTGACCCAGGAGCAGCCTGCCGGCGGGGTCGGTCACGGTCATGATCACGGCAGGGTCGTGCCGGGGGTGCTGCGTGGTGCCGTCGACCGGGCAGGAGCGCTCGTGGCCGGCGGCGACGACCGTGGTCGCGCTGCCGCACCGGGGGCAGCGGGGGTTGTCGCGGTGCCAGTGCTGCAGCGCGACGGCCTCGGTGAGCGCGCCGGCGTCCGTGTCCGGCAGCAGCGCGCCGAGGCCCCGGAGGTCGCCCGAGGGCCCGTCCGGCCAGCCGGTCGTGGACCCCGGCGGCAGGAGCAGCGCGACCATCGAGCCGGGGGCGCGCGGGTCGTCGTCCGGGAAGCGGCCGAGCAGGACCACGACGGGCTCCTCGGCCGGGTCGCCGCCGCCGGCCGCCAGCCGCTCGGCACCGCCGAGGGCAGCCACCACGGCGAGGGCCTCGTCGCCGGCCACGGTGCGCAGCGACGGGGACCCCTCGGGGCCCTCGTGCACCGGCGCGCGGCCGTCGAGCACCGGCAGCAGCGACGTCGTCGGGTCGGCGAGGAGGCCGGACAGCAGACCGGCGGCGGTGCGGTCGTCGCTCACCTTGTCCAGCCGGGAGCGGGACAACGCGAGGTCGGCGAGAGGCACGCCTGCACCCTATGTCGGCCACGTCTGACTACGGTTGGCGGGTGGCAGCCCCAGACGACGAGCAGCAGGGCGCGGCGCCCACCGAGACCTCGGCGCCGGCGCTGCGCGGGGACGGCCCCGCCCCGTCGTCGTGGGTCCCCGCCCCGGCCCCGCAGGACGACCCCGCCGCGGCCGACCGGCAGGGCGCGCCAGGACCCGCAGGACGTCCCGCGGGCGGCCG
>NZ_JBBEOI010000358.1 GCF_037860755.1 Aquipuribacter hungaricus
CGCCGCCGTGGTGTCCGGGCTCGCGCGCGCCCACCCGCCCGCCCCGTGGGGCGACAGCGCCGCGGCCCTGCTCCCGGTCGCCGGGCCGTCGAGGTGACCGGCGTCCGGGTGGTGCACGTGCCCGGCGAGCACGCCTACGTCCGTCACGCCACGACGCTGCCGCAGCAGCGCCCGGCGCCTGCAGGGTCCCCCGAGTCCCCCGCGTCCCCGGGGTCGTCGGCGCGCCCGGCGTTCGCCTGGCGGGAGGGCGCGGCGTGGCTCACGCGCCACGGGGCGGATGTCGACGTCCTCCATGTCCACTTCGGCATGGAGCAGGTCGACGCCGACGGGCTGCTCGACGTGCTGCGGGCGGCCGGCCGGGCCGGGGTGGCGGTGGTGTGGACCGTCCACGACCTCACCAACCCCCACCTCGTCGACCAGACGCCCCACGAGGCCCAGCTGGCGCTCCTCGCCGAGCACGCCGCCGGCCTGGTCACGCTCACCCCCGGCGCCGCCGCCGAGGTCGAGCAGCGGTGGGGCCGCCGGCCGGTCGTCGTCCGACACCCGCACCTGGCACCCCCGGCACGGATGGCCGCGCCGCGCGCCCCCGCCGCCGGGCCGCCCGTCGTCCTCGTCCCGCTGGGGCTGCTGCGGCCGGCCACCGACCCCGTCCTGGTCCGGGCGCTGCTGTCCCCGGAGGTGTCCCGTGCGCTGCCCGCTGGCACCCTGCTCCGCGTGACCCTGCGCGAGGAGGTCCTCGCCGACAGCTTCCCGCGGCCGGACGCCGACCTGGTGGCGCGGCTGCGGGCCGCGGAGGACGACGGCCGGGTCCGGCTCGTCGTCGGCCCGCGCACGAACGACGCGGTGCTCTGGGACGAGCTGGCCGCCGCGGCGGCGCTCGTGCTGCCGTACCGCTGGGGCACCCACAGCGGGTGGGTGGAGTCCTGCCACGACGTCGGCACCCCGGTCGTCGCCCCCGCCGTCGGCCGGTGGGGCGAGCAGCAGCGCGTCCACACCGTCGCTCCAACGATCGGTCCCGCGATCGGTCCGGTGACCGGTCCGGCTGACGTGCCGGCGGACGCGCTGGTCGCCGCGCTCGCGGACGCGCTGGCCGCCGCGCTGGAGGAGGGCCCCCGCACGGAGCCGGTCCTGCAGGAGCGGCTGGAGCAGCGCGCCGCGTCGGTGGCCGAGCACGCGCGCCTGCACGCCCTCGCCGCCGCCGGGGGGCGCTGGTGAGCGGGCTCGAGGCCGTCGACGGGGTCGACGTCGAGGGGCGGCGCCGGCACTACGGCGACTTCTACGACCTGCCCGCCGTCGCCCCGGAGGGGCCGGCCGGGGGGGACGACCGGCCGGTGCTGCTCGTCCACGGCAACTGTCAGGCGGAGTCGCTGCGGGTGGTGCTGGAGGCGTCCGGCGCAGGGTTCCGGTGCGTCCGGGTGCCCCCGGTGCACGAGCTCGTCGAGGACGACCTGCCCCACCTGCGCCGGCTCCTGCAGGCCTGCCGGGTCCTGGTCTCGCAGCCGGTCCGCGCCGGGTACCGGGGGCTCCCGCTGGGCACCGCCGAGCTCGCCGCGGCCGCCCCCGCCGCGCGGCTCGTCGTCGTCCCCATCGTCCGCGACGCCCGGCTGCACCCGTACCAGGCGCTGGTCCGCCTCCCCGGGGCCGGCGACCCGCCCGTCGTGCCCTACCACGACCTCCGCACCCTGGCCGAGGCCGCCGGACGGCCCGCCGCGCGGGTCGCCCCCCGCGAGGGGCTGCTCGAGGTCGGCCACCGCAGCCAGGCGGAGCTGCGCCGCCGGGAGTCCGAGCACGGCACCCTCGTCGCCTCCGACCTGCTCCCGGCGGCCGGTGCGGGCTCCTCGCACACCCTCAACCACCCGGGCAACCCCGTGCTCGTCGGGCTGGCGCAGCGCGTGCTCGACGCGGTCGGCGGCGGCGACGGGGTCGGCGGCACCGCGGTCGACCCGGGCCGGGTCCTCCTGCGCTCGGTCATGTCCCCGCTGCACCCGGAGGTGCTCGACGCCCTCGACCTCGACCCCGGCGCCGCCCGCGGGGGCTGGCTCGTGCAGGGCGAGCCCGTCGACGACGCCCACGTCCGCGAGGAGCAGCTGCGCTGGTACCGGACCCACCCCGACGTCGTCGCCGCGGGGCTCGCTCGGCACGAGGTCGCGCTCCGGGCGCTCGGGCTGTGACCGGGGTCCACCACCTCGTCGTCGGTCCGCCGGGGCACGGCGTGGTCCGCTATGCCGAGCTGCTGCTGGCCGCCGCGCAGGTCCCCCCGGGGGAGGTCCACCGGCTTCCCCGGAGGGTCGGTGCCGACGACCTGCCCGCGCTCGTCGCCGGGCTGGACGGGCTGGACGCAGCGGTGGTCGACCCTGCCTTGGGCGCAGCGGACGTCGCGGCGGGCACAGCAGCCGGCCCGACGGTCGCCCCCGCCCGCGTCCACCTCCACGTCACCGACCACCTGCTGGGCCGCTCCCCGGAGGAGGCGATGGGCGTCGTCGAGGCCCTGGCGCGGCGCGGGCCGGTCTCGCTCACGCTGCACGACCTGCCGCAGGCCTCCGACGGCACCCCTGCCGCCCGCCGCCGGGCCTGCTACGCCGGCCTGGCCGGGGCCGCGGTGGGCGTCGTCGTGTCCAGCGAGCACGAGGCGGCGCTCCTCGCCGCGGTCA
>NZ_JBBEOI010000359.1 GCF_037860755.1 Aquipuribacter hungaricus
CGAGCGGCTCCAGCGGTCGAGCTCGGCCACCTGCAGCAGCAGGTCGCGGCGGGTCACCCGGCCGCGCCGCCGGCTGGGCAGCTGGTAGCCCGCCCCGCCGCCGGGCCCGGCCCGGTGCACCCGTCCGGTCAGCCCGTACAGCTCGTCGAACGCGCCGGCCATGACGAGCCGCTCCACGACGGGGCGCGAGACCCCGGCCCGGTGCCAGAAGTCGGCGAGCGAGCCGTACGGCCGCCCCGCGACGATGCGGTCCACCTCTGCGGAGGAGATGCCCTTGACGTCGGCGAGGGACAGCCGGATGCCGTACTCGCGCCCGTCGGGCAGCCCCGGCAGCGTCGGCGCCCGGCGGGCGGGCTCGCCCATGACCTCCGGCGGCGGCTCGTCCCAGGGGGCGACCTTCTCCACCCGGTAGGTGCCGTCGGAGGCGTTGACGTCCAGGCCCAGCACGGCGATGCCGAGCTGGCGGGCGTCGTCGAGCAGCAACCGCTTGGGGTACATCCCGGGGTCGTGGGTGAGCACCCCGGACAGGAACGCCGCCGGGTGGTGCCGCTTGAGCCAGGCCGACTGGTAGGTCGGCAGGGCGAACGCCGCGGCGTGGGCCTTGCAGAAGCCGAACGACGCGAACGCCTTGAGCACCTCCCAGAACCGGGACACGGTGTCCGGGGTGTAGCCGCGGCGCACGGCCGTCGGCACGTACCACTCCTTGACCGCCGCCTGGCCCTCGCGCGAGCCCATCGCCCGGCGGGTCTCGTCGGCCTCGGCGAGGGTGCAGCCGGTGGTCACCGAGACGATCCGGATGACCTGCTCGTGGAAGACGACGACGCCGTAGGTCTCCGCGAGCACCGGCTCGAGGTCCGGGTGCAGGTACTCCGGGGCGTTCCAGCCCTGCCGGGCGCGCAGGAACGGGGTGACCATGTCGGACTTGACCGGCCCCGGCCGGAACAGCGAGATGTCGGTGACGATGTCCTCGAAGCAGTCCGGGGCGAACTTGCCGACGAGCTCGCGCTGGCCGGGCGACTCGATCTGGAAGACGCCGAGCGTGCGGGTGGTCCGGATGAGGGCGTAGGTGTCCGGGTCGTCGAGCGGGACCTGCTCGCGGTCGTCGACGTCGATGTGGACCCCGTCGACCCGCTGGATCTCGGCGGTGGCGTGGGCCATGGCCGACTGCATCCGGATGCCGAGCACGTCGAGCTTGAGCAGGCCGACCTCCTCGACGTCGTCCTTGTCGAGCTGGGTCATCGGGTAGCCGTCGTAGCTGGGCTCGACCGGGGTCCGGTCGAGCAGGCCGGCGTCGGACAGGATCACCCCGCACGGGTGGAGCGCGACGTGGCGCGGCAGGCCGTCGACGCCCTCGACGAGGTCGAAGAACCCCTCGAGGTCGGCGCTGCCGAGGCCGGAGGCGCGCAGCTCGGGCAGCTCCTCGATGGCCTTGCGGGCGTCGCGGGCACGGATGTGGGGGAACGCGGTGGCGATGGCGTCGACCTCGCCGGGCGGCATGCCGAGCGCCGCCCCGACGTCGCGGACCGCGTGGCGGACCCGGTAGGTGTCCATCATCGACACGCACGTCACCCGGTCCGCGCCGAACCTCGCCAGGACGGCGTCGTAGACCTCCATGCGGCGGTCGGACTCCACGTCGACGTCGACGTCGGGAAGCGTGGCCCGCAGCGGGGACAGGAACCGCTCCATGAGCAGGCCGTGCCGGACCGGGTCGACCCCGCTGATCCCCAGGACGTGGCACACCAGGCTGCCGGCGCCGGACCCGCGCGCCGCGACCCGGATGCCGAGGTCGCGGGTGAGGTCGCACACCTGGGCGACGGTGAGGAAGTACCCGGCGAAGCCGAGCTGGTCGACCACGGCGAGCTCGTCGTGCAGGCGCGCCTCGATCGCGGCGGGGCCGACCGGGCCCACGGGCGAGCGGACGGTGCGCCCGCCGTAGAGCCGGTCCAGGCCCTCGCGGCAGCGCCCGGCGAGCACGGCCTGCAGGTCGGTCGTGGCGGGGTAGCCGAGCACCTCCGCCTCGGGCAGGTGGACCGAGCCGACGGACAGGTCCGCCGCCGGGTCCAGCCGGCACCGGTCCGCGAGCGCCGCGGTGGTGCCCAGCAGCCGCGAGGCGGTCGCCGCGGCACCCCGGCCGGTGTCCGAGCCGGGCAGGGCGGCGGCGACGTCGGCGACCTCGCGGGCGCGCCGGGCCATGTCGTCCGGGGCGGCGAGGTGGCCGGCGGACGTGGTCCGGTCCAGGTGGCGGGGGTCGAGGGCGACCAGGCGGCGGGCGGCGTCGAGGACGTCGACCACGAGCCCCTGGTCGGGGTCGACGTGGCGCACGGCGTTGGTCAGCACCACCGGCACGCCCGCGGCGTCGGCGACCGCGAGCATCCGCCCGGCGAGCCCCACGCTGCCGGGGGTGTCGCGGCGGCTGCGGTGGTGGACGACCTCCACGTGCAGGCTGCCCGGCGGCAGCGCCTGCTGCCAGCGCCGCAGCAGGGCCACCGCCAGGTCGTCGCGGCGGGCGAGCACCGCGCGGCCGACCTCGGACTGCGGGCCGAGCAGCACGGCCAGGGCCGGCGCCCCGGTCCCCCGCCGGCCGTCCGCGCCGACCAGCCCGGAGACGCCGG
>NZ_JBBEOI010000360.1 GCF_037860755.1 Aquipuribacter hungaricus
GCGCCGCCCGCGAGCGCGGCGACGACCTCGCCGACCACGGCGCTGCCGCCGAGGCCCGCGACGAGCACCGAGCGGGGCCGGCCGTCCTCGCGCACCCGCCCGAGGTCGTGCTCCTCGGCCAGCGAGGCCCGGACCTGCGCCCCGGAGCTGGCCAGCACCCGCAGCGACCCGTCGGCGTCGACCTCGCCGAGCGCGTCCGCGTCGTCCAGCAGGGCCTCGTCGAGCACGGGGATCAGCCCTCCGCGGCCGGAGGGAGGACGCCCTCGTCGACGAGGAGGACCGGGACGCCGCGGTCGAACCGGTACGTCCGCCGGCAGCCGTCGCCGCCCTCGGGCGCCTCCCCGCTGCAGCGCAGCGCCGGGGCCCCGTCGTCGCCGGTGACGTCGAGCAGCGTGCTGCGGCAGGCGGGGCAGCGCAGGATCTCGCGGAGCCAGGGCTCGACCGGGGTGCTCATCCGTGACCTCCGAGGGGGCTCAGCCGGCCCTGACGACCGACAGGACGTGGTCCCGGACCCGGACCATGGTGGCCTCGTCCGCCGCCTCGACGTTGAGGCGCAGCAGCGGCTCGGTGTTGGACGAGCGCAGGTTGAACCACCAGGAGCCGTCGGTGGCGGACACCGTGACCCCGTCCAGGTGGTCGAGCTCGACGGGGTCGGGGCCGGCCTGGACGTCGGCGAGCACGCGGGCGGTGGCGTCGGCCGCGTCGGCGACGGTCGAGTTGACCTCGCCGCTGCGCGCGTAGCGGGCGTAGTCCTGCACCAGCGCCGACAGCGTCGTGCCCTCGGGCGTGCGGCCCAGCGCGGCCAGCACGTGCAGGGCGGCGAGCATGCCGGAGTCGGCGCCGTAGAAGTCGCGGAAGTAGAAGTGCGCGGAGTGCTCGCCCCCGAACACCGCGCCCGTGCTCGCCATCTCGGCCTTGATGTAGGAGTGGCCGACCCGGGTGCGCACCGCGCGGCCGCCCGCGGCCTCGACGACGTCGGGCACGGCACGGGAGGTGATGAGGTTGTAGAGGACGACGGGGACGTCCTCGCCGCCCTGCCGGGCGCGGGCGATCTCCAGCTCGGCGACCAGCGCGGTCACGGTGCTGGGGTCGACGACCTCGCCGCGCTCGTCGATGACGAAGCAGCGGTCGGCGTCGCCGTCCATGGCCAGGCCCAGGTCGGCGCCGTGCTCGCGGACGGCCGCCTGCAGGTCCACCAGCGTCGACAGGTCCAGGGGGTTGGCGTCGTGGTTGGGGAAGGTGCCGTCCAGCTCGAAGTACAGCGGCAGCACCTCCAGCGGGAGCGCGGGCAGCCCGGCGGCGTCGCCGAGCACGGCGGGGACCGTCATGCCGCCCATGCCGTTGCCGGCGTCGACGACCACGCGCAGCGGGCGGCCGTCGAGCGGGACGAGCGAGCGCAGGTGGCTGCTGTAGGCGGCGAGGCTGTCGTCGGTGGAGACCGACCCGCCGGTGCCGGTGGCCGGCTCGGTGCCGCCGGTGAGGATGGCGACCGCGAGGTCGCGGACCCCGGCCAGGCCGGTGTCCAGGCTCACGGGACGGGCACCGCGGCGGCACAGCTTGAGGCCGTTGTACCGGGCGGGGTTGTGGCTCGCGGTGAACATGACCCCCGCGGCGTCGCGGGAGCCCGAGGCGAAGTACAGCTGGTCGGTCGAGGTGAGGCCCAGGACGGTGACCACGGCCCCGGCCTCGGCGGCGCCCTCGGCGAAGGCCTGGGCGAGCTCCGGCGAGGAGGGGCGCATGTCGTACCCGACGGCCAGGCGGGGCTCGCCGCCCTCGGCCTCGGGCAGGACGACCAGCGTCGCGAACGCGGACCCCAGGGCCCGGCAGCTCTCCGCGTCGATCTGCTCGCCGACGACGCCTCTGACGTCGTAGGCCTTGACGATGTCCAGCAGGGGGTGGCTCACGGCCCCCACCCTAGGGGGGCCACGGCTACCGCTGCGGAGCCCGCCCGACGCCTCAGCGGCGGGCGGTGCGCTGGAGGACCTCGGCGACGGGGACGTCGGCGCCGGCCTCCTCCCAGCGGCGGTGCTCGCAGTGGTGGCAGGAGACGAAGTCCACGGTGCCGCCGTCGCTGAGGTTCATCGACAGGCGGGTGAGGCGGGTGCTGCCGCAGGAGACGCAGCCGCCCGGCGCGCGGTGCTCGCGCTGGGTGAGCGAGCCCAGGGGCAGGGTCTCCTCGGGGCGGGTGCGGCGCTGGCGGGGCGTCGTCGCGGGGCCGGCGGTCCGGGCGGTGCGGGTCGTGGCGCTCATCGTGCTACCTCCAGGTCGTGGTGTGACAACGGTGTCGGCCACGACGCCCGAGACCTTGAACGCCCGGGCGTGTCGCGACATACCGGACATCCAGGTCACACCTGCAGCAAGGATGACGGACCGGGCAGCCGCCAGCCGGAGGACGAGGAGCGGCGGGGTCAGCCGTCGTCGCGGGAGCCGTCGTACACGGCGTCCCCGGGGCGCTCGCGGGGCTCGCTGTCCACCACGGGGCCCAGCACGCGCAGGTGGCCGCGGCGGCCCACGCCGCGCACGGGCGGCTCCGGCAGCAGGCCGGCCCGGTCCCCCGACGTCGCC
>NZ_JBBEOI010000361.1 GCF_037860755.1 Aquipuribacter hungaricus
ACGCGGCCCGCCGACGGGCGCTCGACCTGGGGGCCGTCGCCGCGGTGGACCCCGGCGGCGACGGCTGGCAGGCCGTGGGGGAGCGGGTCCGCGACGCCAGCGACGGCGGCACCCACGTCTCGCTCGACGCCCTCGGCAGCGAGGCCGTCGTCGCGGCCTCCCTCGCCGGGCTGCGGCCGCGGGGGCGGCACGTCCAGGTCGGGCTCCTGCCCCCGGTCCTCGGGCTGCCCCGGGTGCCCCTGCACCTCGTCGTCGCCGGCGAGCTGGAGGTGCTCGGCAGCCACGGCATGGCCGCGCACGCCTACCCGGCGCTGCTCGCCCTCGTCGCCTCCGGCCGGCTGCGGCCCGGGGGGCTCAGCACGCGCACGCTCGCTCTGGCGGAGGCGGGCGCGGCGCTGGCCGCCATGGCCGGCCCGGCCCCCGCGGGGGTCTCGCTCGTGGAGCCGGGACGCTGAGGGTGGACGTGCGCTGGAGCTGGCTGTTCCTCGACCTGCCCGCCGAGGGGGCGGAGGCCCGCGTCGAGTTCTGGCGCCGGGTGACGGGCAGCGGCCTGTCGCCGTGGCGCGGCCCGCACGCGGAGTTCGCGACCCTGCTGCCCGGCAGCGGCGACCCCTGGCTCAAGGTCCAGCGGGTCGGCAGCGGCGTCCACCTCGGCTCGTCGCCCCGCCCCGGCTGCCGCCGCGGGTGCTGCTCCAGCGCCTCGACGCGGTGGACGGGCCGGTCCGGGCGCACCCCGACCTGTCGAGCCTGGACCGGGAGGCCGAAGTCGCCCGCCACGTCGCGCTCGGGGCCCGGCGGGGCGCCGACGGACGCGGCTGGACCGTGATGACCGACCCCGGGGGCCTCGTCTACTGCGTGACCGACCGGCGCCCCGGCGTCGAGCCGACCGCGGGGACCGGGGCCCCGTCGTCCTGACGGGGCACGGCGCGACCGGATGGTCACGCTGCGTGTGACGCTCGTCGCTGCACGCCCCCGTCTGCCCGGCAGCGGGGCGACAGTTCTCCCAAACGCGTTGACAGGCCGCGAGCACGGGCGAACCCTCGGTCAGGTGGTCACACGTCGTGACCCGGACCGGGATCGGGGCGCATCATGCAGCACACTCGTCGTCGTCGGGCAGCCGCCGTCCTCACGGCAGCGGCAGCCGTCAGCCTGCTCGCCGCAGCGCCGGCCGACGCCGCCCGCAGCGGGGGCCCGTCCATGGTCGTCCACGCGCGCGCCGCGGCGATGACCACCTTCGACGGCAGCGCCGCAGGGACCGGTCCGTCGTTCCCCGCCACCGCCGTCTCCGCCCGCCTGCGCGACTGCCCGGCGGGTGCCTCCATGCTGTACGCCGAGCTCGAGCAGGACGGCGTGCCGATGGGCTGGGCGACGAGCGCCCGCGGCGCCGGCGAGATCACGTGCGCCGGTGGCGAGGACATGACCGTCCGCATGGGCTTCTACGGCTCGTCCCTGCACCCGGGCAAGGCGACCGCGACGTTCGGCCTGGTCCAGGGCGACGTGCTCTTCACCGTGACCCGGACGGTCCGCATCCCCCGCTGAGCGCCGCTCCGCAGGGCCCGCGGCTGCACGGCTCCGGTGGCGCGGCGGCGGTTCACGGCACGACCGTGAACGTCGTCGAGTCCTCCCAGAGCCACGGCCCGGGGCCCTCGGCCTCGCCCGCCATGTTCTCGGCGCGCAGGACGACCGTCCACGTGCCGGGCGGCAGCTCCACCGGGACGGTCCACGGGCCGTAGTCCCCGTTGCTGCCGGACTGCGTCGCGCCCTCGGCGACGGCCGTCCCGTCGGCGTCCTGCACCACCCAGCTCACCGACCCCTCGAACGCGGTCGCCGTGCCCGACAGGGTGACCGTGCCGGCCGGGACGCGCTGGCCCTCGTACGGGTCCAGCACCCAGCCGCCGGCGAGGTCCTCCGTGGACGGCGACAGCGGCGCGTCGAGGACGACCGCCCCCCACACCTCGGCGCCGGCCGCGCCGTCCACGAGCACGGTCACCGGCGCGGTGCCGCCGTTGGAGACGACGGTCCGCACCAGCGACTGCACGGCGGCGGCCGCCGCCTCGCTGCCGAGGCCGCCGGCGAACGCACCCGAGGGCAGGTCGACGGTGGTGCCGGCCCCCGAGGTCTCGACGGACACGTCCTCCTCCGCCGCGGGGGCCCCGGCGGCGACCCACAGGTTCACCTGGTCCGGGTCGGGGGCCGGGTCCCGCAGCAGGGCGAGCACCGCGGCCCGCACCACGACGTCCGGCTGGGACGGATCGCCCGGGCAGCCGGCCGGGACCCGGGCCCGGTCGGGGGCCACGCGCAGCACGACGCCGTCCGTGAGCTGCTGCTCGACCGACGACCACAGCAGGACCGGCACCTCGGTCGGGGTGCAGGCGGGGCCGCCCGAGGGTGCGGCCGTCACGGACGGGGCGTCCGAGGGGGGAGGGGGCGCCGCAGACGGGGCGGCGGACGGCGTGGCCGGCTCGCTCGGTGCGGTGCTCGTCGACGGCTCGCCGGGCCCGGCGGAGGGGGCCGCGCTGGGGCTCGGCGCGGCCACGGGCGGCGGGGTCGGGTCCGGCTGCAG
>NZ_JBBEOI010000362.1 GCF_037860755.1 Aquipuribacter hungaricus
GGGGCGGGCGCGACGTGGACCACGGGCACGACGAGGACCACGGGCGCGACCACGGGCGCGACCCCGGGCGCGACCCCGGGGGGCGCTCCCGCCGGCGGTCCGGTGCCGGGGTCGGGCGTGGGGCTCGTCGGCCTGGCCGAGCGGACCCGGCTGGCCGGCGGCAGCTGGGAGCACGGTGTCGTCGACGACGTGTTCCGCCTGCACGTGTGGCTGCCCTGGCCGGCGGAGGACGGCCGGTGAGCGCGCCGACGCCTGCGGGAGGCCGGGCGGTGCGCGTGCTCGTCGTCGACGACGACCCGCTGGTCCGCTCCGCGCTGGTCATGGTGCTGCGCGGCGCCGCGGGCGTGGAGCTCGTGGGCGAGGCGACCGACGGCGACGAGGTCCCCGCCGCGGTGGCCCGGCACCGGCCCGACGTCGTCCTCATGGACATCCGGATGCCGCGGGTCGACGGGCTGCAGGCGCTCGCCGCGCTGCGACGGACCCCGGGCGCCCCCGAGGTCGTCGTCCTCACGACCTTCGACGCCGACGACCAGGTGGTCCGGGCGGTCCGCGACGGCGCGGCCGGCTTCCTGCTCAAGGACACCCCGCCGGCGGAGATCGTCGACGCCGTCCGCCGGGTCGCCGAGGGCGAGGCCGTCCTCGACCCGTCGGTGACCCGGGGCCTGCTGCGCCACGTCGCGGTGAACGACGCGGGCTCGGCCGTCGACGAGCGGCGTGCCAGCGCGCGCCGGGCGCTGGAGGGGCTCAGCGACCGCGAGCGCGAGGTGGCGCTCGCCGTGTCGCGTGGTCTGGCCAACGCCCAGATCGCGGAGGAGCTGTTCATGAGCCCGGCGACGGTCAAGGCGTACGTGTCCCGGCTGCTGCAGCGGCTCGGGCTGGAGAACCGGGTGCAGGTCGCCCTGCTGGCGCACGACGCGGGCCTCACCGGGTGAGCGACCGGGTGGCGCTGCTGCCCCGCGGGATCAACCTCGGGGCCCGCAACAGGCTGTCCATGCCGGCCCTGCGGGACCTGCTCGGGGCGCACGGCGTCGCCGGCGTGCAGACGTACGTCGCCAGCGGCAACGTCGTCGTCGACCGGGGCGACGAGGAGCCGGGCGCGCTCCGTGACCGGGTCCGCGCCCTGGTCGCCGAGCACCTCGGCCTGGACGTGCTGTGGGTCGTCCGGGGTCGCGAGGAGGTCGACGCGACCGTCGCCGCCGACCCGCTGGGCGTCCTCCCCGACGTGGCGGGCTCCCCGGCCCGGCACTCCGTCCTGTTCCTCGACGGCGACCCCGACCCGGACGCCGTCGCCGCGCTGGACCCCGACGCGTACCTGCCCGAGCAGGTCGCGGTCGTCGGCCGGGACGTGCACAGCTGGCACCCCGAGGGCCTGCGGGTGTCCCGCCTGGACCCGTTCGTCCGCGCGCTCGGCGTCGACGGCACGGCGCGGAACTGGCGGACGGTCCTGCGGCTGCAGCAGATGCTCGGCGGCGGCTGAGCCCTCGAGGCGTCCAGCCTCCGGTGCTGACGGGCACCCGGGTGCCGGCGGGGGGCGCGGCTGGCACGGTGGCCCCGTGCGGGTCGTGGTGCTGGGCATCGGTGCGGTGGGCGGGACGCTGGCCGTGCGGCTGGCCGACGCCGGGGTCGACGTCCTGGCGCTGGCGCGCGGCGCGCACGCCGACGCGGTGAGGGACGACGGGCTGCGCCTGGACACCCCTGACGGCCCGCTCGTGGCGCGGCTGCCCGTCGTCGACCGGCCCGAGGACCTCCGGCTGCGCGAGGACGACGTGCTCGTGCTGGCGACCAAGAGCCAGCACACGGCCGGCGTCCTCGACGCGCTCCCGCCCCTCGCCCGGGACCTGCCCCTGCTGCTCGCGCAGAACGGCGTCGCCAACGAGCGCGAGGCCGCCCGGCGCCACGCCGACGTCCACGGCGTCTGCGTCGCGCTGCCCGCCCTGCACACCGAGCCCGGCCGGGTGGCGGTCTTCTGCCGGCCGTCCGCCGTGCTCGAGGTCGGCCGGTGGCCGGGCGGCACCGACGGGACGGACCTCCGGGTCGCCGCCACGTTCACCGCCGCGGGCCTGCTCACCCGCGCCCGCGAGGACGTCCAGGCCTACAAGCACCGCAAGCTGCTCACCAACCTCGGCAACGCGGTCGAGGCGCTGCTGGGCGCCGGGGGCGGCGAGGCGGCACGGGACCTGCACCGACGGGCCGTCGCCGAGGGCGAGCGGGTCCTGGCCCTGTCGGGCGTGCCGCTGCTGGACCCTCAGGCGTGGCGCGACGACGTGGTCGCCCACCTGGCGATGGCCGACGTGCCGGGCGTCGAGCGGGGCGGCGGCTCGACGTGGCAGTCGCTCGCCCGGGGCGCCGGGAGCGTGGAGGCGGACCACCTCAACGGGGAGGTCGTCATGCTCGCCCGGCTCCACGGCACCACCGCCCCGGTCAACGAGACGCTGCGCCGGGCCGTCGTCGACGCCGCGCGCGCCGGACGGGGGCCGGGCTCGCTGGCCCCCGACGAGCTCGTGCGCCTGGTGGACGGCGCCGTCGCGGCCGACGCGGCCCGCACGCCCGGCTGAGCGGGGGC
>NZ_JBBEOI010000363.1 GCF_037860755.1 Aquipuribacter hungaricus
ACCGCGCAGCCGGCCTGGCTCCCGCCGCGGGGACAGCGGGCCTGGGCCGGCGCGTCGGGCCCGCACCGCTGGGACGAGTGTCGCACCGGCCCCCGTCCCGTCCGCCGCCGCCCCGGTGCCCGCGTCAGGGCGTGCGACGTCCGGGGCGTGCCGGTCGGTCAGGACGTGCGGAGCAGGGCGCGGACGAGCAGGGCGTCGTGGTCGGTGAACGTCATGGGCACGACCTCCGCGACGGGCCGGAGCAGCCGCGACCGGGTGCCGTAGGCGTGCTGGATGCCGGGGGCCTGGGTCGCGGCGTCGTCGCGCAGCGTCCACGCGCCGGCCGGGGCGCAGCCGCTCTGCCGGTTGACGTCACCGCCGAAGACGGTGGCGGTGCGGGGGCCGCCCGCTGCGAGCACCTGCTCGAGCTCCCGGCACTGGGCGTCGTTGGTGGCGGCCTGCGCGGCGGTGCCCGCCACGCTGAGGTGGGCGGTGCAGGCGCGCACGCCGTCCTCGGTGGTGGCGCACAGCCAGCGGCGCTCCTCCGCGCCCGCCTGCGCGACGAAGGCCCGGTCCTCGGAGGCGACGACCGCGGACCGGGTCAGCACCGCGTTGCCGAACACGCCCCGCCCGCCGGGGCTCACGCACGGCAGCGGGACGCCCCGGTAGAGCACGGTGGCGAAGCGGGAGTCCATCCCGGTCTCCGCGGCGAGGCGCGCCACGTCCCCGCTGCAGGCCTCGTTGACGGTGACCACGTCGGCGCCCGTCCGTGCGACGGTCCGCACCGCCTCGTCCACGACCGACGGGTAGGCGGTGCCGCCGAAGCAGCCCGCGACGCCGGACAGGCAGAGGTTGAGCTGCAGCGTGGCGTACGGCACCGCGCCCGGCGGCCTGGCGGTCGGACCGGGCTCCCCGGTCGCGGCCGTGGCGGCCGGGGCGGTGAGCAGGGCGAGCAGCGCGGCGACGACGAGGGCCACGGCGGCCGGGGTGCGGGTCATGCCGTGACGCTATGTCGCAGCCGGTGACCGGTGGGCGACCTGCCGGTGGCCGTCGGGTGACGGCTGCCCGACGCCTCCGTGCCGCCCCCCGGGTGCGGGAACACAACCGTCCGGCCGGTCGCTGCCCGGCGCGGGCGCAGCGCGTGCCCGGACGCGAGTCCCCTGCGCCACCCGCCCGAGAGGCCCCCGCCATGCCCATGCCCGACGAGCTCCTCCGCCTGCTCCGGCTGCCCAGCACCTGCTACCTCGCCACGACCATGCCCGACGGGTCGCCGCAGCTGACCCAGACCTGGGTGGACACCGACGGCGAGC
Organism: Aquipuribacter hungaricus; assembly: GCF_037860755.1. Lineage (NCBI taxonomy): Bacteria > Bacillati > Actinomycetota > Actinomycetes > Micrococcales > Intrasporangiaceae > Aquipuribacter > Aquipuribacter hungaricus. The sequence goes on from NZ_JBBEOI010000363.1 coordinate 1,290, forward strand.
ACATCCTCGTCAACACGGTCGAGGGCTACCAGAAGACCCGCAACGTGGCCCGCGACCCCCGGGTGGCGGTCACGGTGTCCGACCCCGGCAACCCGTCGAGGTACTTCTCCGCCCGCGGCCTCGTGGTGAGCGCGACGACGGAGGGCGCGGCCGAGCACATCGACGCCCTCGCCCAGCGCTACCTGGGCACCCCCTACCCCTGGTACGGCGGCCGCGACCAGGTCCGCGTCGTCCTGGCGATCCGGCCCGACTCCCTGCACGCCATGGGCTGACACGCGCCGCCGGGCTCAGGTCCCCCCGCCCAGGTGCCGAGGACAGGTGAGCGCTGCGACGACGAGGCAGCGGTGGTGCTGCGGGGCGGAGGTGGGCACGTGCGCGTGGGCCTGGTGGTCAACCGTGCCGAGGACTACGTCCTGCGCGTCGCCGCCGGCATGTCCGAGGTGCTCGCCGCCGCCGCCGGCTCCGTGCTGGTGCTCGTGCTGCCGCCCTCCGCTGCCCTGGCGCAGCCGTGGGTCGCCCGCCTGGTGCGCGAGGGCACCGTGGACGCCCTCGCCGTCACCGCCGTCGTGGACCCGACGACGGGTGCCTCGTGCGTCGCGGACCTGCTCGCGCAGATCGGCCGGCTCGACCGGGTCGGCCGGCTCCCGGTCGTGACGCTGGGCGGCGGGCACCACGCCGTGCCGGACGTCAGCTGCGACAACGCCGCGGGCGCCGCGCTGGCCGCGCGCCACCTGCTCGCCGACGGCCGCCGCCGCCCGCTGGTGGTCGGCGGGATCGTCGACAACAGCGACAGCCGGACCCGCGAGCAGGCCTTCGTCGCCGCCTGCGCCCGGCTCGGCCTGCCGGGCGGGGCCGTGCGGACGGTGCGCGCCGACTTCTCGCGGGAGCTGGCGTACCGCCGGACCACGGCGCTGCTCCAGCGGCTCGACGCCGGCGGCGAGGACCAGGTGGACGCGGTGTTCGCGGCCAACGACGAGATGGCCCTGGGGGCCATGGACGCCCTGCGCGTGCACGGGCTCCGGGTCCCCGAGGACGTGGCGGTCGTCGGGTTCGACGACACCGAGGCCGCCGCGACGTCCCCCACGGGCCTCAGCAGCCTCGACCAGCACCTGCTCGAGCAGGGCCGCTGCGCCGCCCGGCTGCTGCTGGGCCGCCTCGGCGGACGGCCCGTGCCCAACCGGGTGCGCACCCGCGCCCGGCTCGTCGTGCGTGCCTCGAGCGCGCCGGCGGGCACCGGGACCCCGCCCGTGGAGGACGCCGCCCTGCTGCGGG
>NZ_JBBEOI010000364.1 GCF_037860755.1 Aquipuribacter hungaricus
GGCTCCGGCCCCGGCGGCGGGTCCGGCCAGGGCGGTGGCGGGGGAGCCCGTCGCCGCGGCGGCCGCCCCGGCGCCTAGCACCTCCCGCACGCGGGCCCGGTTTGGTCACCGGGCCCGGGCCGCGTAGTCTCAGACGCTGGCCGGTGGCGCGTCCGTTGCTGCGCCACCCGAGCGGTCCGACCCCGACGTCCACGACGTCGGTCCCAGGTCAGGACGCTGGATCCACGAGGCCCGACAGAGAGAGAGTCACGACGTGTACGCGATCGTCCGCGCCGGTGGGCGCCAGGAGAAGGTCGCCGTCGGCGACGTCCTCACCGTCGACCGCGTCGCCGGTGCTCCCGGCGACGACGTCCGCTTCACCCCGCTGCTGCTCGTCGACGGCGCCACCGTCACGTCCGACTCCGACGCCCTGTCGAAGCTGGTCGTCGCTGGCGAGATCGTCGGCGACCTCCGGGGTCCGAAGATCCGCATCCTCAAGTACCGGAACAAGACCGGCTACAAGAAGCGCCAGGGTCACCGCTCGAACCTGACCCAGGTCAAGATCACCAAGATCGGAGAGTGAGCTGACATGGCACACAAGAAGGGCGCGTCCTCGACCCGCAACGGTCGCGACTCCAACGCCCAGCGCCTCGGCGTCAAGCGCTTCGGCGGCCAGGTCGTCGGCGCCGGCGAGATCATCGTCCGCCAGCGCGGCACCCACTTCCACCCGGGCGAGGGCGTCGGCCGCGGTGGCGACGACACGCTGTTCGCACTGCTCCCCGGCGCGGTCACGTTCGGCACTCGTCGTGGCCGCCGCACCGTGAGCATCGACCCCGTGAGCATCGCCGCCGACGTCTCGGCCTGACCCACCCGCCGCGCAGCCGCGCGGCACCCGCCCGCACGACGCGCCGGTCGCCCCCGACGGGGGAGACCGGCGTCGTCGTGTCCCGGCACCGGCACCTCGCTCGACCCGACCCCGGAGGTCTCCGTGAGCCAGTTCGTCGACCGAGTGGTCCTGCACGTGAGCGGCGGTGACGGCGGCCACGGCGTGGCGTCGGTCCACCGCGAGAAGTTCAAGCCCCTGGGAGGCCCCGACGGCGGCGACGGCGGCTCCGGCGGCGACGTCGTGCTCGTCGTCGACGCCCAGGTGACGACCCTGCTGGAGTTCCACCGCGCCCCGCACCGGAGCGCCCAGAAGGGCGGCGTCGGCAAGGGCGGGCACAAGGACGGCGCCGACGGCGACGACGTCGAGCTGCGCGTCCCGGACGGCACGGTCGTCTCCACCCCCGAGGGCGAGGTCCTCGCCGACATGCTCGGCGACGGCACCCGCTTCGTCATCGCCGCCGGCGGCCGCGGCGGGCTCGGCAACGCCTCCCTGGCCAGCGCCCGGCGAATCGCCCCCGGCTTCGCCCTGCTCGGCGAGCCCGGCGAGGCGCGCACCGTCGTGCTGGAGCTCAAGACCGTCGCCGACGTCGCGCTCGTCGGCTACCCCAGCGCCGGCAAGTCCAGCCTGGTCGCGGCCATGTCCGCGGCGCGGCCCAAGATCGCCGACTACCCCTTCACCACGCTGACGCCGAACCTCGGTGTCGTCGAGGCCGGCGACGTCCGGTTCACCATCGCCGACGTGCCCGGCCTCATCGAGGGCGCCAGCGAGGGCCGCGGCCTCGGCCTGGAGTTCCTGCGCCACGTCGAGCGCTGCTCGGTCATCGCGCACGTGCTCGACACCGCCACGCTCGAGCCCGACCGCGACCCGGTCCGCGACCTCGACGTCATCCTCGGTGAGCTCGGCCGGTACGAGGCGGACGCCGACACGGTCCCGCTGTCGGAGCGCCCCGCGATCGTCGTCCTCAACAAGGTCGACACGACCGACGGCCGCGACATGGCCGAGCTGGTCGCCCCGCAGCTGCGCGAGCGCGGCTACGAGGTCTTCACCGTCTCCGCCGCCAGCCACGAGGGCCTGCGCGAGCTGGGCTTCGGGATGGCGCGCTACGTCGCCGCCGACCGCGCCGCCCGGGCCCGTCCGACCGCCCCGCAGCGCCTCGTCCTGCGACCGACCGCCAGCGACGACGCGGGCTTCCGCGTGACGGTCGAGGAGCACGAGGGCCGGACGCTGTACCGCGTGAGCGGCGGGCGTCCCGAGCGCTGGGTCCGCCAGACCGACTTCAGCAACGACGAGGCCATCGGCTACCTCGCCGACCGGCTCGCCCGCGCCGGCGTCGAGGACGCGCTGTACCGCGCCGGCGCCCTCGCCGGGGCCGAGGTCGTCATCGGCACCCTCGCCGACGGCGTCATCTTCGACTGGCACCCCACGGTCGGCGGGGGCGGCACCGTCGCCGGCCCCCGCGGCAGCGACGTCCGCCTCGAGGGCGACGCCACCCGCGCCAGCCGGTCCGAGCGGCGCCTCGAGCACGCCCGACGGATGGACGCCAAGACCGCCGCCCGCCAGGAGCTCGCCTCCGAGCGGCAGGCCGGCCGCTGGGTCGCGCCGGACGTCACCGACGGGACCGGCGCGGCTGACGGGAGCGGCGCGGTGGACGGGACCGGCGCGGCCGATGGGACCGGTGCGGCCGACGGCGCCGGG
>NZ_JBBEOI010000365.1 GCF_037860755.1 Aquipuribacter hungaricus
GCCGTGCACGCCGTCTGCCGCGCGGCCCAGGTCGCCTCGCGGAGGCTGCGGACCGCCACGGGCGCCACCAAGGACGCCGCGCTGCGCGCCGCGGCCGCCGCCCTGGTCGCCGCCACCGACCGCGTCGTCGCCGCGAACGCCGAGGACCTGGGCCGGGCCGAGCGGGACGGGGTGTCGCCCTACCTGCGGGACCGGCTGCGCCTGGACGCCGGCCGGATCGAGGACATCGCCGGGGCGATGGCCGACGTGGTCGCGCTCGCGGACCCGGTCGGGGAGGTCGTCCGCGGCTCCACGCTGCCCAACGGCCTGCGGGTGCGGCAGGTCCGTCGGCCGCTCGGCGTGGTCGGCGTCGTCTACGAGGCCCGGCCCAACGTCACGGTCGACGCGGTCGCGCTGGCGCTCAAGAGCGGCAACGCCGTCGTGCTGCGGGGCGGGTCGGCGGCCGCGGCGACCAACGCCGTCGTCGTGGAGGTGCTGCGGGAGTCGCTGGTCGCCTCCGGGCTGCCCGCCGACCTGGTCAGCACCATCGACGCGCACGGCCGCGAGGGTGTCCGCGCCCTGCTGCGGGCCCGCGGCCTGGTCGACGTCGTCGTCCCCCGGGGCGGCGCGGACCTCATCCGCACCGTCGTCGAGACCGCCACCGTGCCGACCATCGAGACCGGCACCGGCAACTGCCACGTCTACGTCGACGCCGCGGCCGACCTCGACGAGGCCCTCGCCGTCTGCCTCAACGCCAAGGTCCAGCGCCCGGGCGTCTGCAACTCCGCCGAGACCGTGCTCGTGCACCGGGACGTGGCCGAGGAGTTCGTGCCCGCCCTGGCGTCGGCGATGGCCGAGGCCGGCGTCGTCCTCCACGGCGACACCACCACCCAGGAGCTGGCCGTCGGCGTCCCCGTCCGGCCCGCCACCGACGAGGACTGGGCGGCGGAGTACCTGTCGCTGGACCTCGCGGTGCGCGTCGTCGACGACCTGGACCAGGCGCTGGAGCACATCGACACCTGGTCCAGCCGGCACACCGAGGCGATCTGCACCACCGACACCCGCGCCGCCGAGCGCTTCGTCGCCGAGGTGGACGCGGCGGCCGTCGCGGTCAACGCCTCGACCCGGTTCACCGACGGCGCCCAGCTCGGCCTCGGCGCCGAGATCGGCATCTCCACCCAGAAGCTCCACGCCCGCGGGCCGATGGGCCTGACCGAGCTGACGACGACCACGTGGGTGGTCACGGGCGACGGGCACGTCCGCACCTGACCCGACGCGACGCGGGCTGGTCGGACCTGGCCCGACCGGGCCGGCCCCCGCGGCGCGCGGGCACCGGGGCCGGGGCGGGCGTCCCGTCGTGACAGACTGGCACCCGCGCGCCCGCCACCCGGTGGGCTGCCCGGAGGAGGTCCCATGAGCAGCAGCATCGTCGCCGGCATCCTCGCCGCGGCCGGCAGCGACGTCCCGGAGATGACGGAGATCGAGCTGCCCGTCCCGCCGGTGTTCTACGGCCTGCTCGCCATGGCCCTGTTCCTCGTGCTGCTGGCCATCACCTACTCGTTCAAGAACATCTCCGCCCGACGGTGACGTCCGCGCCCGCCCGACGGCCCCGCCTGGGGGTCATGGGCGGCACCTTCGACCCGCTGCACCACGGCCACCTGGTGGCCGCCAGCGAGGTCGCGTGGCGCTTCGACCTGGACGAGGTCGTCTTCGTGCCGACGGGCCAGCCGTGGCAGAAGGCCGACAGCGCCGTCAGCCCCGCCGAGGACCGCTACCTCATGACCGTCGTGGCCACCGCCGCCGACCCCCGGTTCACGGTGTCGCGGGTGGACGTCGACCGGCCCGGCCCGACGTTCACCACGGACACCCTCCGCGACCTCGCCGCGCAGCGCCCCGGGGCCGACCTGTTCTTCATCACCGGCGCGGACGCCCTGGAGGCGATCGTGTCGTGGAAGGACGTCGACCTGCTGTGGCGGCTCGCGCACTTCGTCGCGGTGAGCCGGCCCGGGCACACCCTCGACGTCCGTGCCCTGCCGGCCGGGGCGGTGAGCGTCGTGGAGATCCCCGCGCTGGCCATCAGCAGCAGCGACGTCCGGCGGCGCGTGCGCGAGGGGAGGCCCGTCCGCTACCTCGTCCCGACCGGCGTCCTGCAGTACATCGTTAAGTCGGGCCTGTACCGGGACGGTGACGGCCCGGCCCGGTCGGCCCGCCGGACCGCAGCGGAGGTGTCGTGATGGCCGAGGACGAGGTCCCGGGCACCGCGGGCGACACCGGGGTGCAGCGTGCCCTGGGGGAGCGCCGCCGCCGGCGCACGGCCGAGCGCAGCGGCCAGGTCGACCTCGACGCCACGATGTCGCACTGGCCGGTCACCGAGCCGCCGACCACCCCGCGACCGGTCGTGCGCCCGGCCCGGCCGACGGTCGAGGGCGTCGCGACCGGGCCGGTGCTCCCCACGCCGGGTGCCATGGTCGTGGGGCCGCTGCTGGAGGCCCGCAGCGCCG
>NZ_JBBEOI010000366.1 GCF_037860755.1 Aquipuribacter hungaricus
CGCCGCCCCGGCCCGGCCTGCTCCGGGGGCCGGCGCTCCGCGCGCTGGGGGCCGCGCAGCTGCCGAGCCTGCCCGAGCACGTCCTGCTCCACCGCGGCGGGGTGCGCCGCTACCTCGACGACGCCCGCGCCACCCCGGCGCCCGCGGCCGACGTGGACTACTACGTGGCCTCGGTGCGGGTGCCGTCGGTGGCCCACACCAGCCTGGAGCCGTGGCGGTGGCTCGCGCGGGCGTCGCTCCGCCCTGACGGGGTGCGGTGGTGGCGCTCGGTGCGCGGGGACGTCGCCGTGCCCGTGCTGCGGGTGGACGGCGGCGAGGACCGGTTCGCCGTGGGACGTGCCGTCGACCGGACCGGTCCCGGCGCGGGGGCCGTGCCTGCGCCGGACGGTCAGCAGCGCGTCGTGCTCCCCGGTGTGGGGCACCTGGTGCCGGAGGAGGCGCCGGAGCAGCTCCTCGAGGCCCTGCTCGCCTGGCTGCCCGGCGTGGTCCGGCCCGGCTGAGGCCTGCGACGCCCGCGCAGTCACTATCGACCGCGCACCCCACCCACGGCCCGGCACCGACGTCCCCGCAGTCATCATCGACCGGCCGGCGCGGACGTCAACCGGTCGCGCAGTCCCCCGTCGGCACCTGCTCCGTCGCCGTGGCCGCCACCTGGAGCACCGGGGCCGCCTCGGCGAGGGTGAGCGCGTAGCCCGTGCTCGGGTCGTCGAGGCTGCGGGCGAAGACCACGCCGACCACGGCGCCGGCGGCGTCCAGGACGGGGCCGCCGCTGTTGCCCGGCCGGACCTGGGCGTTGATCGAGTACACCTCGCGCGCCACCTCCTGCTCGCCGTAGACGTCCTCGCCGCGCGCGGACAGCACGTCGCGCACCCGGCCGGGGCTCAGCACGTAGGGACCGTCCAGCGGGAAGCCCGCGACGACCACGTCGTCCCCCCGGGCGCGGTCGGAGCCGAGCGCGAGCGGGCGGGCCTGCAGGTCCGGGACGTCGAGGACCGCGAGGTCGCGGGCGGCGTCGAGGACGACGACCCGGGCGGGCAGCAGGTCGCCCGTGCCGCCGACCTGCACCTGCGGCTCGGCCATGCCGGCGACGACGTGGGCGTTGGTCACCACGCGCCCGGGCGCCACGACGAACCCGGAGCCCTCCTGCCCCCGCCGGCAGGCCTCCGCCTCGCCCGTCACCCGGACCACCCCGGCACCGGCCGCGGCGACCGCCGGGTCCTGGGCCACGGCCGGGTCCGGGTCCGCGACCGGGAGGACGGGCTCGGCCCCGGCGAACGCCCGGGGGAACAGCTCGCCGTCCACCTGGGCGTACCAGCCCTCGAGCCGGCGCCCGACGCCCGCGGGGACGACCGTGTCGACCGCGGAGACCACGCGGGAGCCGGCCACCACCTCCGACAGGCGCGGGAACGGGCTGACGAGGACCGCGCCCGCGAGCACCCACACCACGAGCGCCGCCGCGACGACGGACCCGACGAGCCCGGTCACGGCGTCGAGGGCGCGGGCGGGGCGCCACGTCACCCGCCGCCGGACCAGCCCGGCGAGGGCGGAGGCCAGGGCCTGGCAGAGCACGCCGGCCAGCACCGTCCCGCCGAGCACGACGAGGGAGCGCCAGGGACCGACGCCGGTGCCGTCGAGGGCGAGGGGGAGCAGCCGGGCCGCGGCCACCGCCCCGACGACGAAGCCGGCCAGGGAGAAGGCCCCGACGAACAGCCCCTGCCGGAACCCCGTCCCGGCGTAGCCGACGAGCAGGACGACGAGCAGCAGGTCCAGCAGCAGCGACGGGGTCACGTCCCGTCCCCCGTCAGCGGCGAGCCCTCGTGGTCGACGACGGGCGTGCTGTCCCACGGCTGCGTGAGCCCGGCCAGGTCGAGCACCCATGACAGCAGCCCCGCGGTGAACCCCCAGACGAACAGCCCGCCCACGAGGAACCCGGGGCCGCTGCCGCGCCCGGACGGGTAGCGCACGCCGACGCGGGAGGCCGGGTCGACGAGCGCGGCCACCGGGGCACGGACCACCGCCGCCACCTCGGCAGGGTCGACGACGCCCACCGGGCCGGGACGGTGCCACCAGCCGAGCACCGGGACGACCTGGTGCGACGACGGCGGGACCCACAGCGGCGGCAGCGCGCCGAGCACGGTGACCGAGGACGGGTCGACGCCGACCTCCTCGCGCGCCTCGCGCAGGGCGCACGCCGCGTCGTCCACGTCGCCGGGGTCACGCCGGCCGCCGGGGAGCGCCACCTGGCCGGGGTGGCTGGACAGGGTGTCCGCGCGGCGGGTCAGCAGGACGTCCGGGCCCGCGGGGCCTTCGCCGAGCAGCAGGAGCACCGCAGCCCGCCGGACCGCACCGCCGCCGGGCGGCGAGGACCGCCAGCCCTCCGGCAGCCGGGCCCGGCCGTCGACGACCCGGGCCCAGGGGTCCAGCCAGTCCGGCCGCTCCCCGGGCGCG
>NZ_JBBEOI010000367.1 GCF_037860755.1 Aquipuribacter hungaricus
GGCAGGGCTCACCGCCGCACCTGCCGCCGGGCTGCGCGTGCCGGCCGAAGAGGTCGCGGGGACCACCGCCGCCACGGCTGCCGGTGCTCCGGGCGGTGCCGGCTACGCCGCACCTCCCGCCCCCGCTGCGCCGGACCGCCCGTCGGGGGAGCTCTCCACGGGGACGGCCCCCAGCTCGCCCGCCACCTCCGTCCTGAGCGCACCCGACGCCACCGCCGCGCGAGCAGCAGGCGCCAGCGCCCCCGGAGCAGCGGGCGCCGGCGGCACGAGCACCGGCCCCGGCACCGCCGCCGGCACGGTCGCCGGCACCGCGTCCACCACCTCCGGCGCTGGTACCGCAGAGAGCACCCTGACCACCACCCCGGCGGCCGAGGCCCCCGCAGCGGCGCCGCCCACCGGCACGCCCACCGGGCCCGCTCCCGTCGGACAGCCGTCAGCCGGGGACAGCCCGGCCCCCACCGACGACGGCACGCGCGAGCGCACCGGCTCCCAGCCGGCGCACCGGGTCCCGAGCCGCCCCACCCCGGTCGCCGCCGCGGGTTCGGCTGCCGCAGCAGGTGCCGCCGCGGCAGCCGGTGGCCTGGCAGGCGCAGCAGGCGCGCTCGCGGGCACCCCAGGCGGAGGAGTCCCCGGTACCGCAGGCGCACCAGCCTCAGGCACCTCAGGCGCACCCACGGCCGGCACCGCTGCCGCCGCCCCCGCACCCGCCCAGGTCGCCGCCCGCGCCCCCGGCGGCCCTCCCGCGGGGTACGTCTCCCGCGCCCCCGTGCAGGAGCCCGACGAGGACGACGGCTGGGACCTGCTCCCCGTCGGCGACCAGTCCTGGGACGAGGACGGCTGGGACGCCGCGGGCACGTGGACCGAGGACCAGCAGCCCTGGGACGACCAGCCCTGGGAGGACGCCCAGGACCGCGGGCGCGCCGGCACCGCGGTGGCCGGCGCCGCGGCGGACGCGGACGTGCTGCCCCTGCCGCCCAAGGAGGCCCGTCGCCGCGGCGTCGCCGGCGCGGGCACCGGGGTGGCCGTCGTGCTCGTCATGGGCGCGTTCGTCGGCGGCGGCCTGGTCTGGGCGCTCGACCGGTTCCGCGACGACGACCCCGCCACCGCCGCGCCCGCGGTCACCGAGTCGGCCGCCCCGGCCCCCGTGCCGTCCGCCCCTGCCGCGCCGCCCGTCGTCGACGCCCCCACGCTTATCAGCCCCGCGGGGGTCCAGGCGCTGGACCCGCAGGGCGACGGCGGGGAGAACGACCAGGACGCGCCGCGCGCGGTCGACGGGGACCCCGCGTCGTCGTGGCAGACCCAGCGGTACGAGTCCCAGGACTTCGGCGGGCTCAAGACCGGCCTCGGACTGGCCTTCGACCTGGGGGCGCCCGCGGACATCCAGTCCGTCGTCATCGACGCACCCGGGGACGGCGGCACCTACGAGGTGCGGGCGGGGACCGGTCCGGCGTTCGACGGCTCCACCGTCATCGCGACCGGGACGACCGGCGAGGCGCCCAGCACCCTGGCCCCCACGGCGCCCGTGACCACGCAGTTCGTCATCGTGTGGTTCACCGGCCTGGCCGAGGTCGAGGGCGACTGGCGAGGCGTGGTCAACGAGGTGCAGGTGCAGGTGCCGTGAGCGCGGGACCCAGCGACGCCGGGCTGCTCGACGCCCACCTGGCCGGTGACCCCGACGCCTTCGGCGAGCTGGTCCGCCGCCACCGCGACGTCCTCTGGGCGGTGGCGCTGCGCACGACCGGCAACCCCTCCGACGCCGAGGACGCCCTGCAGGAGGCGCTGGTGTCGGCGCTGAGGTCCGTCGAGCGGTTCGAGCGGCGCTCCGCCGTCCGGACCTGGCTGTACCGGATCGTCGTCAACGCCTCGCTCGACCGGCTCCGGCGCAACGCCGCCCGGCCTGCCGGCAGCCTCGAGGGCGTCGACGTGCCGAGCGGTGTCGACGAGGCCGACCGCACGACGACCCGCATGGACGTGCTGCAGGCCCTGCAGACCCTGAGCCCCGGGCAGCGCGCCGCCGTGGTGCTCGTCCACATCGAGGGGATGTCGGTCGCGGAGGCCGCCGACGTGCTCCAGCTGCCCGAGGGCACCGTCAAGTCCCGCTGCTCCCGGGCCCGCGCCCAGCTGGCGCAGGTCCTGGCGCCCGGGAACCCTGCGGCGGGCCCGCGCGTCGGAGAGGGCGACGCCCCGGCGACCGCCGCCGCGCGTCCCGACGACGTCACGACCGGAAGGGCGGGTGAGACCCGATGACCGACGACCACGACTGGGTGGCCCGGCTCCTCGCCGACGCCGGCCCCGTGCAGATGCCCGACGACGCCGCCGCCCGCCTGGACCGGGCGCTGCGGCAGGCCGCCGCGGGCGCGTCTCCCGACGGCACCGCTGCCCCTGCTGGTGCGGCCGCTGACGGGACCGCCGCCGCCGCGGGCGGGACC
>NZ_JBBEOI010000368.1 GCF_037860755.1 Aquipuribacter hungaricus
AGCGGCACCCACCCGCAGGCCGCGCAGGCGTGCGCGGACCTGCGCGCGGCCGTCACCGCGGGCGACCCCTTCGCGCCCGTCGCGCCCGACGCCATGTGCACGCAGCAGTACGGCGGCGACGCGGTCGTCGAGGTGACCGGCGCGGTGCTGGCGGCCGACGGCGCGCCGGTCGACGTGGCCGCCGTCTACACGCTGACCGACGGCTGCGAGACCCGGCGCTTCACGGCGATGGGCGCGGTCCTCGCGCCGTACCGCGGCAGCGTCTGAGCGACCGCCGGGGCTGCCGTGGCTGCCGGGCCGGCCGGGGTCGCCAGGGCCGAGGTGCTCGGCCGCGGTTCCGGGGTCAGCTCACGAGCAGGAAGCCGACGACGATCCCGGCACCCACCACGGTGAGCGCTGCCGGCAGGAGCACCGGGTGCACCCGCCCCCCGCCCGGCAGCCACACCCAGGAGGGGTCCCGGGGGTCGTACCGGACGGGGACCGGTGTCCCCGGCGCGTACCGGGTCCTGTCGAGGCCCGAGTCCCCCCGCCAGCCCGCCTGCCGCTCCTGCCCCGTGGCGTCCCGGTAGGCGACGGTGAGCTCCCACGGGGTGCTCTCGCCCCCGTTCGTCCCCTCGCGGGCGGACACCACGACGCCGTCGGCCCGCAGCGCGCGGCGCACCGGGGGAGGTCACGGACCAGCGAGACGGTCCCTCCGCAGAGGAACAGCAGGCCGACCAAGAGCGGGACGAGCCCGAGGAGCGTGGTGAGCGCCGTGGGCGGATCCGGGGCCACGGCCTACTTGAGCAGGCGCGACAGGCGGCGGTCGGCGAGGACCTGCCCGCCGGTCTGGCAGGTCGGGCAGTACTGGAACGACGTGTCGGTGTACGACACCTCGGCCACGGCGGTGCCGCAGACCTCGCACGGCTGGCCGGTGCGCCCGTGCACGCGCATCCGGGTGCGCTTGCCGTCCTTGAGGGCCTCCGGGGGAAGGCCGACCGCCTGCTGCACCGCCCCGCCGAGCACGAGCGCCGTCGCGTCGGCGAGCCGCTCGAGCCGGTCCTCGTCCAGCCCGCCCGCGGGGGCGAAGGGCGAGATCCGGGCCGCGTGCATGATGTCGTCGGAGTAGGCGTTGCCGATGCCCGCGACGACCTTCTGGTCGGTGAGGACGGTCTTCAGCCGCTGCCGGGTGCCGGCGAGCGCCTCGCCCCAGCCGCGCGCGTCGAGCGCGAGCGGGTCCGAGCCCAGGGCGGCGACGTAGGGCACCGTCATGGGGTCGTGGACGACGTGGACGGCGAGCCGCTTCTGCGTGCCTGCCTCGGTGAGGTCGAGCGCGGCCATCCCCTCCCCGTCGTCGAGGAGCACCCGCAGCGCCAGCGGGCCCTTGCCGGGCCGCGCCATGGTCGTCGGGGCCGGGTCGCGCCACTGCGCCCAGCCGGCCCGCGAGAAGTGGACGAGCAGGTGCAGGCCGTCCACGTCGAGGTCGACGACCTTGCCGTGCCGGGACACCCCGACGACGGACAGGCCCTGCAGCGCCGTCGGCGGCGGGTCGAAGGTCTTGAGCACGTTGAGCGCCAGCACGTCGACGCGCGCGACGACGCGGCCGACCGCGCGCCCGGCGAGGAACTGCACGAGCGCCTCGACCTCGGGGAGCTCGGGCACCCGCCGATGGTGCCGCACGCGCGCCCGCCGCACACCCCCTCGGCGGCACCGCCTAGACCGAGCCGAGCACCCCGGCGGCGACGGCGACCGGCAGGAGCGACAGCAGCCCGAGCACGAGCAGGCCGACGGGGACGACGAGCGGGTGGGGGCGCGAGCCGCCGGGGACGTGCACCCAGCCGGGCCTACGGGGGTCGTAGCGCACGGGGACGGGCATCCCCGGGGAGTACAGCGACCGGTCCAGCCGGGAGTCGCCGTGCCACACGCCGCGGTGCAGCTCGCCCTGCGCGTCGCGGTAGTCGATGGTCAGCCGCCACATCCGCTGGCCGCCGTCGGCGCCCTGGTCGCCGACCTCGACGACCACGCCCTCGGCGTCCTCGGCGCGCCGCAGCCGCGGGACGACCCGGACCAGGGACACCAGACCGGTGACGAGCACCGCGAGCGGGGCGAGGACGAGCACGGCCCACACCCAGGCGGGGGGGTCGAGGACGGGGTCGAGCACAGCGGGCAGGGCGGGACGCATGCTGCTCCAGGGACGGCGCGGCTCCTCGGGGTGCAGGAGCCACGGGCGGCGGGGGCCGGGGGGCGGCGAGGGGACGCCGGGCGCCATCGTCGCAGCACCGGCGCCCGGACGGGGACCCGACCACGGCCCGGTCCCCTGCCAGGGCTCCCGGGCCTGCCGGCGCCGCCTCCGGGGCCGGTGGCGGTAGCGTGCTCCCGTGGGCCGCGGGGGCAGGGTGGACGGGGGTGCCGCGGC
>NZ_JBBEOI010000369.1 GCF_037860755.1 Aquipuribacter hungaricus
CGTGGCCCGCGCCATGGCCGACGCCGCGCTGGAGGCCGCCCGCAACGCCCGCCGCCACGGCGGCGGCGCCGGCGCCCCGCCGGACATCACCGTGCTCGTGGCCCCCACCCCCGACGGCCACGGGCTGCAGGTGACCGTGAGGGACGACGGCATCGGCTTCGACCCGTCCCTCGTGCCGCCGCAGCGCATGGGGCTGGCGGTGTCGGTCCGCGGGCGGATGCAGCGCGTCGGCGGCCGGGCGGACGTCGTCACCGCCACGGGCTCCGGCACCACGGTCCGCCTCACCTGGGAGCCCGCCGCCCCCGCCGACCCTGCCGACCCCGCCGGCCCCGCCGCTCCCCCCGGCGCCGGCCCAGGGAAGGGCACCGGTGCCGGCCCCGGTGCCGGACCGGGCGCCCCGCCCGCCCCCCGGACGAGGCCCCGGCGGTGAGCGACCGCCTCGAGGACACCGTCGTCGGACGGCTGCCGCGCAGCGTCGTGGCCCTGGGCATCCTCGGCTTCGTCGCGGTCCTCGGCGTGCTCGGCCTGGTGAGCATCGACCGGGTCGTCGAGCCCGGGCCCTACGTCGCGGCGCTGGTCCTGGCCCTGGCGTCGGTGGCCGCCGTGCTGCTGCCGTGGCCGCACGGGCGTGAGCGGCCCACCGCGGTCGCCGTCGTCGCCGCCGTGGTCGCCACCGGGCTGCTCGTCGTCGGCGTCCTGCCGGAGGAGAGGCCCGGCTACGCGCTCTGGTACCCGAGCTTCGTCTGGGTGCCGCTGAGCGGGCTCGCGCTGCGCGGCCACCCGGTCCTCGCCATGGCCGGCGCCCTGCTCAGCGCCGGGACCACCGTCGCCTGGACCCACCTCACGCCCGGGGTGGGCTTCCTCGACGCCCTGGACCGGGTGGTGTCCCCGACCGCGGTGGTCGTCGTGGCCATCGGCGTCGCCGTCCTGGTCCGGCAGTACGCCGGCGAGGTGGACCGGGCGCGCGCGGAGCAGCTGCAGGCCGCGCGGCTGTCCGCCGGGGCCCGGGCCGCGGAGACCGAGCGCCGGACCCGGCTGGCCCAGATCGAGCAGCTCGCCGCCCCGGTCCTGGTCCTGCTGCGCGACGCCGGCACCGTCGACGACCGGCTGGCCACCGAGTGCCGGCTGCTGGAGGCGGCGCTGCGCGACGGCATCCGCGGCCGCCACCTCGTCGACGCCGCCGTGCGGGAGACGCTGTGGGCGGCCCGGACCCGCGGGGTGACGGTCCGCCTGCTCGACGACTCCGGCGCCGACGAGGCCGGCGGCAGCCCGCCACCGGTGGCCGACGTGGCCCGCCGCTGCATCGTCGAGGTCGTCGAGAAGCTCGAGAACGGCGAGGTGACCGCCCGGCTGTCCGGTCCCGACGACGCGACCGTGGTCGTCATCACCCCCGACGCGGGCGACGTGGCCCTGGCCTGCGGGCCCGCCCTGCGCGCGCAGGACCGGCCGGGACGCGGCGTGCGGGTCCGGGCGGTGAGCGAGGCCGAGGACGAGCTCGTCGTCACGGTGCGGCAGGAGCCACCCCGGACCAGCTGACCTCGAGCACGCCCCGGCGCCACTGGCGCGCGTCGCGCCGCACCGGCCAGCCCTGGTCGACCAGCGAGGCGCCCACGGCGGCGAGCCGCTGCCGCGCCCCCAGCGCCTGCAGCGGCGCGGCCACGTCCCACGCGGTGTCCAGCGCCCGCAGCAGCGCGTGCACCGGCTCCCCCGGCACGTTGCGGTGGATCAGGGCCTTGGGCAGCCGGGCCGCCACCTGCGACGGTCGGGCCAGCCCCGCCAGCCGCCAGGCGAGCACGAGGGCGGTGGGCCCGCGGGCGTCCAGGACGACCCAGGAGGCCAGGCGGCCGGGCTCGTCGCAGGTCCCGTCGACCAGCAGCCCGCCGGGTGCCAGGCCCCCGCGCAGCTGGTCCCACACCCCCGCGACCTCGGCCTCGTCGTACTGCCGCAGCACATTGAACGCCCGGACCAGGACGGGCCGGCGGCCCCCGGTCGGGGCGAGCTCGAAGCCGCCGTGGGCGAAGGCGACGCCCGGCACGGCGAGCGGGCGGGCGGCCTCGACCCGGGCGGGGTCGATCTCGACGCCCAGCACCTCGACGTCGGGCCGCACGGGGCGCAGCCGGTCCGCGAGCTCCAGCACCGTGACCGGCGCGCGCCCGTAGCCCAGGTCGACGACCAGCGGGTCCGCGGCGGCGCGCAGCCCGGCCGCGTGCCGGTCCACGTACCAGCGGTCGAAGCGCCGCAGCCGGTTCGGCGCCGTGGTGCCGCGCGTCACCCGGCCGGCGGGACGGGGCGGGGCCTGCCGTCGCTCCCCCACGCCGCCAGCCTAGGAGCCGCCGGGGCGCGGTGGCTCCGGCCCGGGCAGCGCAGGGGCGCCCG
>NZ_JBBEOI010000370.1 GCF_037860755.1 Aquipuribacter hungaricus
AGCCGGCCCAGCACGCGCAGGTCGGCCCGCGCCCCGCCCGCCGGGGCACCGTCGGTCGGCGCGGCGGTTCCCGCAGCGGCCGGTCCGGCGTCCGGTGCGCCCGTCCCGTCGCCCGCCCTGGTGCCCGTGCTCCGACCGTCCGTCCTCGCCCGGTGCGACCCGCCCTCGCTCACCCGACCATCCTCCGCCCGGGTCCCGCCCCGGCCCCAGCGCGTTCACCCTCAGCGTCACGCCCGCCCGCCGGCACACCGGTCGACCGGGTCCACGTTCACAGCGAGCACCCAGCGTCCTCCCGGGGAGCGTGCAGGCGCCGGGTGTCTCCTGGGTCCATGACCGAGCCCGGCAGCGACCGCACCCAGCCCCTCCCCGTCCCCCCGACCCCGTGGGCCCACCCGCAGCAGCCCGCGCCGGCCGGCACCGAGCAGCCCGTCCCGGCGCCCCGCCGCCGCACCCCGCTCGCGGTGACCGCCGTCGCCGCGACCGCCCTCATGGCCGCAGGCGCCGTCGGGGTCGGGGCCGTGGTGGTCACCACCGCCGACGACCTGGTCGCCGCCCTCGCGCCGCTGCCCGCCCTGGGCGCCGACGGGGACACCGCCACCGACGGCAGCGCCGACGGCAGTCCGGACGACAGCAGCGACAGCACGGACGGCAGCAGCGACGACCCGGGGACGACCGACGCGACCGGCGCCTCCGCGGCCGCCGACGGGGTCGACTGGGGCGAGGTGGCCGAGCAGGTGCAGCCGAGCGTCGTGGCGATCACCGTGCAGTCCGCCGACGGCTCCGGCGGCCAGGGCAGCGGCGTCGTCCTCGACGAGGCCGGCCACGTCCTCACCAACAACCACGTCGTCGCCACGTCCAGCGGCGGCGTCGAGGTCAGCGTCACCCTCGTCGACGGGCGCGTGCTCGCGGCCGACGTCGTGGGGCTCGACCCGTCGACCGACCTCGCGGTCCTGCAGGTGCTCGACGCCCCGGACGACCTGGTCCCCGTCGAGCTGGGCTCGTCGGACGACGTGCAGGTCGGCGACCCCGTCATGGCGGTCGGCAACCCGCTGGGCCTGGCGGGCACGGTCACCACGGGCATCGTCAGCGCCCTCGACCGGCCCGTGACCACGCAGTCGGTCGGCGTCTCCTCCGGAGAGCCGGTCGTCACCGACGCGGTGCAGACCGACGCCGCGGTCAACCCCGGCAACTCCGGCGGCGCCCTCGTCGACGCGCAGGGCCGGCTCGTCGGCATCAACTCCTCGATCGCCGGGCTCGGCAGCGGCGCGGGCGGCCAGTCCGGGTCGATCGGCCTCGGCTTCGCCATCCCCGTCGACTCCGCCGCGGCCGTCGCGGAGCAGCTCATCGAGGACGGCACCGCCGAGCACGCCCGGCTCGGGGTCTACCTCGACGACGCCACCGCCGAGGTCGTCGACGGCCCGTGGGCCGGCGAGCGGCTCGGCGCCGGCCTGGCCCAGGTCGAGCCCGGGTCCGCCGCGGCGCAGGCCGGCCTGCAGGCCGGTGACGTCGTGGTCGCCGTCGAGGGCCGCCCGACGACCTCCGCGGTCTCCCTCACCGCCCGGGTCCGTGCCCTGCAGCCCGGGCAGACCGTCGACGTCGTCGTCGAGCGAGACGGCGAGGCGCTCGAGGTGCCCGTCACGGTCGAGGCCGCCGAGGCCTGAGCCCGACCGGGGACCGCAGGAGCGGGCGACCGGCTGCCAGGCTGGGCGGGTGCCCGACACGCCCGCCCCGGTCCCCGCGCCGCCCGCGTCCGTCCCGGAGGTCCCCGACCTCGTCGCCGTCCTCGTCCGCCTCGGTGCGGACGGGGACGGCGCCGCGTCGGTCCAGGGCGACCTGCTGGCCCGCTGGTCGGAGCCCCACCGCGGGTACCACGACAGCCGCCACCTGGCCGAGGTGCTCGCCCGCGTCGACGTCCTGGCCGGGCACGCCGACAGCCCCGACCTGGTCCGGCTCGCCGCCTGGTGGCACGACGCGGTGCACGAGGGCCGGGCCGGCGAGGACGAGCGGGCCAGCGCCGACCTGGCCTCACGGCAGCTGCGGGGCCTGGGGCTGCCGGCCGCGGACGCCGCCCGGGTCGCCGACCTGGTCCTGGTGACGACCCGGCACGAGGCGCGCGACGGCGCCGCGGACGCCGCCGTGCTGTGCGACGCCGACCTGGGGGTGCTCGCCGCACCGCCGGAGCGCTACGACACCTACGCCGCGGACGTCCGGCGGGAGTACGCCCACGTCCCCGACGCCGCGTTCGCCGCCGGGCGGGCGGCCGTGCTGCGCCGGCTCGTGGCCGCCGACCGGCTCTACCGGACGCCGACCGCTGCGGCGTGGGAGGCGGCGGCGCGGGCCAACGTCAGCCGCGAGCTCGCCGTGCT
>NZ_JBBEOI010000371.1 GCF_037860755.1 Aquipuribacter hungaricus
GCGGGGCGCGGCGGGGGCGGCCCCGCCGAGGCGCTGGTCGACCTGGGCGCGGGCCGCCGCGACGGCGCCGTCCCAGGTCGCGGCGTCGGCGGTGTGGTCGGTGCGCTCCACCGTCGTGCGCCCGGCGAGCACGTCGGCGGCCCAGGCCACGGACCGCTCGAGGAAGTCGGCGGGCTCGAACATGGCGTCGGCGACGCCGAGCGCGAAGGCCTTGGGCCCGGACAGCATGCGGTTCTGGTTGAGCGCGTTGTCGACCATGACGGTGAGCGCCGCGGGCACCCCGACCAGGCGCGGCAGCAGGTACGTGCCGCCCCACCCGGGGACGAGGCCGAGGAAGCACTCCGGCAGAGCCACGGCGGGGACGCCGGAGGAGATGGTCCGGTAGGTGCAGTGCAGCGCCACCTCCAGCCCGCCGCCCATGACGGCGCCGTTGACGAAGGCGAAGCTGGGGACGCCGAGCTCGCCGAAGCGGCGGAACACGTCGTGGCCGAGCCGGGCGACGGCGAGGGCCTGCTCCCGGGTGACGACCTGCCCGGTGCCCTTGAGGTCCGCGCCGACGGCGAAGACGAACGGCTTGCCGGTCAGGGCCACCCCGCGGACCTCGCCGGAGGCGATGCCGGGCTGCACCTGGTCGAGGGCGTCGGCGATACCGGACAGCCCGGCCGGGCCGAAGGTCGTCGGCTTGGTGTGGTCGTGGCCGTTGTCGAGGGTGAGCAGCGCGAGGCTGCCGCCGTCGGGCAGGGGGACGAGCTGGACGTGGGTGCTCGTCACCACCTCGTCCGCGAACAGCGCCGTCATCTCGTCGCGGTCGTACCGCACTGTCTCCGTGGTCGCGCTCACGCCGCGTCCTCCCCGGTGGTCGTCGTCCCGGTGCTCGTCGTCCCGGTCGTGGTGGGGCGGGCCCAGCCGCCGGCGTCGTCGTGGTGCGGGTTCTCCCACACGACGGTGCCGCCCATCCCGATGCCGATGCACATGGTGGTGATGCCGTACCGGACCTCGGGGTGCTCCTCGAAGTGGTCGGCGAGCTGGCTCATCAGCCGCACCCCCGAGGAGGCCAGCGGGTGCCCGACGGCGATCGCGCCGCCCCACGGGTTGACGCGCGGGTCGTCCTCGGCGATGCCGAAGTGGTCGAGGAACGCCAGCACCTGCACCGCGAAGGCCTCGTTGATCTCGAACAGGCCGATGTCGTCGATGGTCAGCCCCGCACGGGCGAGGGCCTTCTCGGTCGCCGGGACCGGGCCGACACCCATGACGGACGGGTCGACGCCGGCGAAGGCGTAGCCCACCAGCCGCATCCGTGCCGCGAGGCCGAGCTCGTGGGCCGTGCCGGCCTCGGCGAGCAGGCAGGCGGTGGCGCCGTCGTTCAGCCCGGCGGCGTTCCCGGCCGTGACGCGCCCGTGCGGGCGGAACGGCGTCCGCAGCTGGGCGAGGTCGGCGACGGTCGTCCCGGGGCGGGGCGGCTCGTCTGTGGTGGCCAGGCCCCAGCCGCGCTCGCTGTGGCGGGTGGCCATGGTCACCAGGCCGCGCTGCACCTTGCCGGCCTCGTACGCCGCGGCGAGCCGGGCCTGGCTGGCCGCGGCGAAGGTGTCGGCGCGCTCGCGCGTGATGGCGGGGAAGCGGTCGTGGAGGTTCTCCGCCGTGGAGCCCATGACCAGGGCGGACGGGTCGACGATCTTCTCGGCGACGAAGCGGGGGTTGGGGTCGACGCCCTCACCCATGGGGTGGCGTCCCATGTGCTCGACGCCGCCGGCGACCGCGACGTCGTAGGCGCCGAACCCGATCCCGGAGGCGGTCGTCGTCACCGCGGTCATCGCGCCGGCGCACATCCGGTCGACGGCGAAGCCGGGCACGGAGCGGGGGAGACCGGCCAGGAGCGCGGCGGTGCGCCCGATCGTCAGGCCCTGGTCCCCGGTCTGCGTCGTGGCCGCGACGGCGACCTCGTCGATGCGCTCCGGGGGCAGGCCGGGGTTGCGCTCGAGCAGCCCCCGGATGCAGCGGACGACCATGTCGTCGGCGCGGGTCTGGGCGTACATCCCCTTCTCGCCGGAGCGGCCGAAGGGGGTGCGGACGCCGTCGACGAAGACGACATCTCTGACGGTCGTGGGCACTGGGCCTCCCGGGTCGGTACGGGCGCCCGCGTCCTCACGGGCGTCGGCCGTATGTTACTCCTCGGTAACTACCGGGGTCGACCGACGGGCGCGGGGCTCCGGCAGCGGGTCCGACGCCGCCCGGACGAGCGCCTCGGCGAGCGGCGCGGCCGTGAGCCCGACCTGCCAGGCGCGCGCGCCGCGCCCGCCGAGGAAC
>NZ_JBBEOI010000372.1 GCF_037860755.1 Aquipuribacter hungaricus
GACCGCGACCAGGCCGCGCCCGGCGACGACGGCCCAGCGGCCCTCCGCGGCGGCCCACGCGGTGCCCCACGCCGCCCCGGCCGGGCTCCACGCCGCGACCTCGACGAGGGCGGTGACGGCGCCGCTGCGCAGCCTGTCCGCGACCGCGGACACCCCGGGCCCGACGAGCCCGAGCATGGACACCAGGACGACGCCGACCCCGATGGTCACCTCGCGGCCGCGCCGCCCCGCGAGCAGCGACGCCGCCCACGTCAGCACCGCCCGCGAGGCGAGCAGGCAGGTCAGCGCACCGAGCAGGCCGGCGACGAGCGAGACCAGGACCGCGACGACCGGGGCGGGCCCGCGCGAGAACGTCACGGTGAGCGCCATCGACGCCAGCACCGTGACGGCGCCCATCGGCGTCGCGGCCGACGCGGCCAGCAGCCCCCGCGCGAGCGTGCCAGGGGCCAGCGGCACCAGCGCGAACCTGGCCGGGTCGACGAGGACGTCGTCGCTGCTGGTGAGCAGCGGCAGCAGCGCCCACGCGCCCACCGTGACCACGCCGAGGGCGACCACGGCGGCCCCGGCGACGTCGAGCGGGACGAGGCGGAGCCCGACGAGCAGCGCGGTCGCGCCGCCGCCGGCACCGAGCGCGACCATGCTGCCGAAGACCAGGAGCAGGACCTTCTCCACGCCCCCGGTGGCCTGGTGGCGCAGCAGCGTGAGCCTCAGCCGGACGAGGACGCCAACCACGACAACCCCCCGCCCAGGCCCCGGGAGCCGCCGGACAGCTCGACGAACCGGTCCTCGAGGCTCCCGCCGCCGCGGACCTCGTCGACGGTGCCCGCCGCGACGACGTGGCCGGAGACGATGACGGCGACGTGGTCGCAGAGCTGCTCGACGAGCGCCATGACGTGGCTGGACACCACCACCGTGCCGCCGTCGGCGGTGAACCGTCGCAGGAGCGCGCGGATGGTCGTGCCGGACACCGGGTCGACGGCCTCGAACGGCTCGTCGAGCACGAGCACCCGCGGGGCGTGGACGAGCGCGCACGCCAGCCCGACCTTCTTGCGCATGCCGGCGGAGTAGTCGACGACCAGCGTCCGCCCGGCGTCGCCGAGGTCGAGGACGTCGAGCAGCTCCGCGGCCCGGGACGCCGCCTCCGCGCGCGGCAGGCCGTGCAGCCGGCCGGTGTACTCCACGAGCTCGGGCCCGCGCAGCCGGTCGAGCACCGCGAGCCCGTCGGGCAGGACGCCCAGCACGCGGTGGGCGCGCACGACGTCGGCCCACACGTCGACGCCGTCGACGACCACCCGTCCGGCGTCCGGGCGCAGCAGGCCCGTCGCCATGGACAGCGTCGTCGTCTTGCCCGCGCCGTTGGGCCCGACCAGGCCGAACAGCGAGCCCGCGGGCACCGCCAGGTCGAGCCGGTCCACCGCCAGGGTGTCCCCGTACCGCTTGACCAGGCCCTCGCAGACCAGCGCCCCCGTCGTCATGACGGCGACGGTATCGGGCGGCCACGCCGTACCGTGGGCGTGTGGGGTGCACGTGAGGGCCGGGCAGACGGTGGGGGAGTACCGGCTGCTGCGCGTCATCGGCGAGGGCGGCATGGGCGTCGTCCACCTCGCGATGGACCGGGCCGAGCGCGCCGTCGCCGTCAAGGTGGTCCGGCCCAGCGTCGCCGCCGACCCCGAGACCCGGGCGCGGCTGGCGCGCGAGGTGCGCTCGCTGCTGCGGGTGCGCCACCCGCGCGTCGCCGAGGTCCTCGACGCCGACTTCGACGCCGAGCTGCCGTACGTCGTCATGCGCTACGTGCCCGGCGACCCGCTCGACGCGGTCGTCCGGCGCGACGGGCCGCTGACGGGCGGGCTGCTGGACGAGCTCGCCGTCGGGCTGTTCGAGGCCGTGGCCGCGGTGCACGCGGTCGGGGTCGTCCACCGCGACCTCAAGCCCGCCAACGTGCTCCTGCTCGACGGCTCGCCCGTGGTCATCGACTTCGGCATCGCCCGGGCCGTGGACGACGTGGCGCTCACCTCGACCGGCCTCATGGTCGGCACGCCGGGATACCTGTCGCCGGAGGTGCTCGACGGCACCGACGTGGGCACGGCGGCGGACTGGTGGGGCTGGGGTGCGGTCGTCGCCTACGCCGCGACCGGCCGACCGCCGTTCAAGGGCGGCCCGCTGGAGGCGGTGTGGGACCGGGTCCGCCGCGGTGCCGCCGACCTCGAGGGCGTCGACCCGCGCTGGGCCCGCGTGCTGGCGGCGACGCTGCGCGCCGACCCGGCGTCCCGGCCGACGCCCGGGCAGCTGGCCGACGCG
>NZ_JBBEOI010000373.1 GCF_037860755.1 Aquipuribacter hungaricus
GCGGGCGAGCAGGTCGTCGAACCCCCCCGACCCGACCGCGCGGCGGCGCTGCCCGGGGGGGGCGCGACCGCGGCCGGCACCGGGCGACCCGGCGCCGAACATGCCGCCGAAGATGTCCTCGAAGCCTGCGCCGCCGGCGCCGCCCGGCCCGCCGCTGCCCGCGGTGAACCGCGCGCCGGAGCGCATCGCCCGGACCGCGTCGTACTGCTGGCGCTTCTCGGGGTCCGAGAGCACCGAGTAGGCCTCGCCGACCTCCTTGAACCGCTTCTCCGACGCCGCGTCACCGCCGTTGGCGTCGGGGTGGTGCGTGCGGGCGAGCGTGCGGTACGCCTTCTTCACGGCCGCGGCGTCGGCGGTCTTCGGCACGCCGAGCACGCCGTAGAAGTCCTTCTCGAGCCAGTCCTGTCCAGTCATCGTGACCCCGATGGTGCAAGGTTGCGTCGGGTCGTGTCAAGTTTGGCGCGCGTCACGCGGTGAGCGACGCGGCGGTGCGCAGCGACTCCCGCAGGGCGTCGAGGTAGACGTGGGACACCTCGAACGGCACGAAGCCGTTGGCGACGACGACGGCCGGGTTGGCCCGCTCGTGGCCGACGACCGCGCGCAGCGCCATGCCGACCGGGCCCTCGCCGTGGAGCACTGCGGCGGCGATCGACGGGTCCACCCCGCTGGAGCGCAGCGTCTCGGCCGGGTCGGTGCCGAGCACCTCCGACACCGCGGACAGCAGGCCGGCGGTGTAGGCGACGTCGCGCTGGCGAGGGACCAGGCGGGCGCAGGCGCCGGCGCGGGTGAGCATGGTGACGACCTGCTCGTGCGGCAGCCGCTTGGCCCCGCCGAGCACCATGAGCACGACCCAGGCGCTGAGCTTGCGGGGGCCGAGGAGCACCACGGCCTGCTGGACCGAGCGCACGGGCCGGCCCACGCCGGCGGGGCTGCCGGCCATCCGCAGCACGCGCAGGGCGAGCCCCGGGTCGGAGGACACGAGGGTCTCCAGCTCGGCGGTCTCCGCCTCGCTGGCGAGCGCGCCCAGCAGGCGCAGGCAGACCGCGTCCGACGGCGACATCGACGACGTGGCGACGACCTGCGGGCGGTCCAGGTGGTAGCCCTGCAGCAGGTCCGCGCCGGCCGCGACCGCGAGGGCCGCGTCGGCGGCGTCCTCGATCCGCTCCACGACGACCTGGATGCCGGGGTGGAGCTCCCGGGCGCGTGCGACCAGGGCGACGAGGTTCTCGGGCCCGGTCTGGGGCAGGTCGATCTTCACGAGGTCGGCCAGCCGCACGAGGGCGTCGCGCTCCGGCGTGCCGTCCCAGTCGTCGGCGGCGACGCGGTACCCCGCGGCCCTGAGGGCGACGATGCCCGCGAGGACCTCGTCGTCGAGCGGGACGTGCTCGAGGACCTCCACGACGACCTGCCCGGGCAGGTCGGGCAGGGCGATGTCGCCCACCAGGTAGGCCCGGGTGACGTTGAGGAACAGCGGCCGCGAGCCGGCGATGTCGCTCACGCCGAAGTCGCCGAACACCGCGCTGATCACCTGGGCGGTGGCGGCCTCGTGGTCCGCCTCGCTCTGCAGGACGTCGATGGGCATCTGCCGGAAGAGCAGCTCGAAGGCGACCAGGCCGCCGTCCGCCGCATGGATGCCCTGACGGCCGACGAGGACCGTGCTCAGGGTGGAGTCGATGCTCACCGTCACACGGTCCTCGTCGGCAGGGTGCCCGTCGGCCTTGACCCTAGGAGGGGCTCGCCACCGCGACACGCGCCGGACGGAGCACACGTTCACCCGTCCGGTAGCCCCGCTGGAGCACCTGGGTGCACGTGGGGACGTCCACCTGGGTGGCGCCGTCCTGCAGCAACGCCTCGTGCAGCGCCGGGTCGAACACGTCGCCGGCCTCGCCGAACGGCTCCAGGCCGAGCCGGCGCAGCGTGGCGTCGAGCTTGTCGGCCACCGAGGCGAACGGCCCGGTCAGGTCGCCGTGCGTGCGGGCGCCGTCGATGTCGTCGAGCACGGGCAGCAGCGCGAGCAGCACCGCCGCCTTCCCCTGCTCGCCGGCGACGTCGCGGTCCCGCTCGACCCGGCGGCGGTAGTTGACGAACTCCGCACGCTCGCGGAGCAGGTCGCCGAGGCGCTGCTCCGCCAGCCCGAGCGCGTCGCCCAGCGGGTCGGACCCGTCGGCCGCACCGGCCCCGCCCGCGGGGGCGGCCGCGGCCGCCTCCGCGGAGGTGCCGGCCA
>NZ_JBBEOI010000374.1 GCF_037860755.1 Aquipuribacter hungaricus
CGGCCGTCGGCGCGCTGGTCCAGGCCGGCGCGGTCGCCGAGGACGCCGACGGACGGCTCCGCCGGGTGGAGGACCAGCGCTCCGCCGCGCAGGTGCTCGACGAGGTCGCCGCGCAGCGCGAGCGCCGGCGCACCACCGACAGGACCCGCGTCGAGCTCGTCCGCGCCTACGCCGACACCCGCGACTGCCGCCGCCGCGTCCTGCTCGAGCTGCTCGGCGAGGAGCACCCGCACCCGTGCGGCGCCTGCGACAGCTGCGACGAGGGCCGCTCCACCGAGGCCGGCGGCACCGGCTTCCACGTCGGGCAGACCGTCCGGCACCGGCAGTTCGGCGAGGGCACGGTCCAGGTCGTCGAGGCCGACCGGATCACCGTGCTGTTCGGCTCCCACGGCTTCACGACGCTGGCCCTCGGGCTGCTCGAGGAGGACGAGGAGCTGCTCGAGGCGGCCTGAGGGCGCGGGCGGACCAATCCGCGGGGGGCCCCGGTGACGGAAGACCTGTGACCGCCCCCCGCAGCCGTGGGGTCCGCCACAGACAAGGAGCACCTCCCATGACCTCCCTCCGCCGCTCGCTCGTCGTCCCCGCCGCGGGCCTCGCCGCCGCGCTGCTCGCCGCCGCCCCCGCCATGGCCACCACTGCCACCAGCGGCTCCACCCAGGGCGAGCTCAAGCCCGTCCCGCTCAACGACGCCCCTGGCACCGGCAGCGCCATGGTCGAGGTCGACGGCACCACGGTGAGCTTCACGCTGGCCTACGACGGCCTGCTCGCCGACGCCCCGCACGCCGCGCACATCCACTACTCCTCCGACGTGCCCCACACCTGCCCGACGGCCGACCTGGACAAGGACGCCAGCGGCACCCTCAACACCACCGAGACCGCGGCGGCCTACGGCGCCATCGTCGTCTCGCTGACCACGACCGGCGACACCTCGCCCGAGTCCGGCCTGGCCGTCGACCGCATGGGCGTCGGCAGCGACGTCAGCTACTCCCGCGGCGACGTCACCGTGACCCCCGAGGTCGCGGCCGACATCCTGGAGGGTGAGTCCGTCGTCGTCGTCCACGGCGTCGACCACGACGGCAGCGGCGCCTACGACGGCGCGACCGTGTCCGACCTCAACCCGGCCCTGCCCACCGAGGCCACCGACCCCGCGCTCTGCGGCGTCCTCCAGGCCTCGCAGATGGCGATGCCCGCCGGCGGCGTGCAGACCGGCCAGGCGGCCGTCGGCGGCTCCGGCACCCTCCTCATGGTGTCCGGTGGCGCGGCCGTCCTCGCCGGCGGCGCCCTCCTCGTCGCCCGTCGTCGCACCCAGACCGACAGCTGATGACCGTCGACGCCGGCGCGGCGGGGTCCTCCCGCCGCGCCCGGCGTCCCGGTGCGGTGCTGACCGTCGCGGCGGCCACCGTCCTCCTCGTGGGGGGCGGCACGGCCGCCGCGGTCGGCATCGCCGGCCGGGACGTCGCCACGCCCCCGCCCGTCGTGGCCCAGCCGGCCACGTCCTCCAGCCCGGACCCGACCACCGGTCCGTCCGCACCCGCAGCGCCCGCCCCGTCGGCCCCCGCGACCTCTCCGGCGCCGACCCCGGTCCAGACGGCCGCGCCCGCCCCGGCGGCCCTGCCGGTTCAGGTGCGCATCCCGTCGATCGGCGTGGACAGCCCGCTGCTCCACCTCGGCCTGCAGGACGACGGCGCCCTCGAGGTGCCGCAGGGCGCCGACTTCGACACCGCCGCCTGGTACGACGGCTCGCCGCGGCCCGGCGACGTCGGCCCCGCGGTCATCGAGGGCCACGTGAGCAGCAGCGCCCGCGGCCCGTCCGTCTTCTTCGAGCTGTCGACGCTTGCTGTCGGGGACCGGGTCGAGGTCGTCCGCGAGGACGGCACCACCGTCGCCTTCGAGGTGTACGGCATCGAGCAGTTCCCCAAGGACGGCTTCCCCACCCTCGACGTGTACGGCAACACCCCGGGCCCCGAGCTCCGGCTCATCACCTGCGGTGGCACCGTCGCCGAGAGCACCGGGCGCTACACGGACAACGTCGTCGTCTTCGCGCACGCCGTGCAGGGCTGAGCACCGTGACGCCAGCAGTCGCCGCCGTCGCAGCACCGTCGTCCGGGGCGGCTGCACGCACGACCGACCTGCCGGCGGGCCCGGCGACCACCCCGTCCGTCGCCCCGCCGGCCGGGCGGGGGCTGCGCGCCGTGTCGCTGACCG
>NZ_JBBEOI010000375.1 GCF_037860755.1 Aquipuribacter hungaricus
CGGCCGGCGCCGGCACCCCCGCGGCCGGGCCCGGCAGCGACGTCGCGGCCACCCGCGAGCGGCTGCGCGAGCGCCTCGGCCTCCCCCACCCGGACCCGGCGTGGTGGGCCTGGGTGGTCGCCGGCCTCGTGGGCGTGCTGGCGGGGGTGCTCCGGTTCGTCCACCTCGGCCGCCCGCCGGTGCTGGTCTTCGACGAGACGTACTACGTCAAGCAGGCGTACTCGATGCTCCTCCACGGGCACGAGCGGGACGTCGTCTCGGCCCCGACGCCACCCCCGGAGGGCGAGTCCGACACCTACGCCGACGACCTGTTCGAGGCCGGGACGCTCGACGTCTTCCTCGGCACCCCGGACTTCGTCGTCCACCCGCCGCTGGGCAAGTGGATGATCGCCGCGGGGATGCAGCTCGACCCGGACAGCACGTTCTTCTGGCGGCTGTCCGCGGCGGTCGTGGGGACCCTGTCGGTCGCGCTGCTCGTCCTCGTCGCCCGGCGCCTGCTCGGCTCGACGCTGCTCGGCGGGGTCGCCGGGATCCTGCTGGCCGTCGACGGGCACCACATCGTCCACTCCCGCACGAGCCTGCTCGACATCTTCCTGTCCTTCTGGGTGCTCGTGGCCTTCGCCCTGCTGCTGGCGGACCGGTTCGTCGCGCGGGAGCGGCTCGCGGACCGGGTGTCCCGCGCCGTCCACGCCGGCACCCTGTCGCCGTACGGGCCGTGGCTGGGCTGGCGGCCGCTGCGGCTGCTGGCCGGGGTGTCGCTGGGGGCGGCGTGCGCGACGAAGTGGTCGGGGCTGTACGTGCTGGCCGCGCTCGGGCTGCTCACCGTGCTGTGGGACATGGACGCCCGTCGGACCGCCGGGGTGCGCCACTGGTTCCTGGGCGGGCTGCTGCGCGACTCGTGGCCGGCGTTCCTGTCCTTGGTGCCGGTCGCCGCCGCGGTGTACCTGGCCAGCTGGGCCGGCTGGTTCCGCGCCGACGACTCCTACCACCGGACCTGGGCGGCGGAGCACCCCGACGAGGCGGTCTCGTGGCTGCCGCAGTCGCTGGCCAGCCTCTGGGAGTACCACCGCAGCGCCTACGGCTTCCACACCACCATCAACGTCGTCGACAACTCCCACCCGTACATGGCGAACCCGTGGTCGTGGCTGGTGCAGGGGCGGCCGACGTCCTTCCACTACCAGGGCCAGGGCGACGGGCTCACCGGCTGCGGGGCCGAGGCGTGCTCGTCGGCGGTCACCTCGCTGGGCAACCCGGTCGTGTGGTGGGGCGGCACGCTCGCCCTCGTCGTCGTCGCGGTCGCGTGGCTGGTCCGCCGGGACTGGCGGGCCGGGGCCGTGCTCGTGCCTCTGGCCGCCTGCTACCTGCCGTGGTTCGCCTTCCAGGACCGGACGATCTTCTCCTTCTACGCCGTGGCCTTCGTGCCCTTCCTCGTGCTCGCCCTGACGTACGCGCTCGGCCTGGTGCTGGGACCGGCGGGCGCCTCGCCCGAGCGCCGGCTCTGGGGGGCGGTCGGCGCCGGGGCCGTCGTCGTCGCCGCGGTCGGCTGCCTGCTGTTCTTCTACCCGGTGTGGACCGCGCAGCTCATCACCACCGACGCCTGGCGCCTGCGGATGTGGTGGCCCAGCTGGGTCTGAGCGCCCGTCCGCACGGGGACCCGTGGTCGGATGGGCCCGTGGTGGCCCCCGTGGTGGACGAGCAGTGGCTGGCCGGGCGCGAGGACGTGGTCCTCGCCGACGTGCGGTGGTACCTGGACGGACGGTCCGGACGGGCCGCCTACGAGGCCGGGCACCTGCCCGGGGCGGTGTTCGTCGACCTGGAGCGGTGGCTCGCCGGGCAAAGCGCGGCCACCGACGGCCGGCACCCGCTGCCGGAGCCGTCCGTCCTGGCCGAGGGCATGGCGTCCCTCGGCATCGGCGAGGACGACGTGGTCGTCGCCTACGACGACGCGGGCGGCACGGTGGCCGCGCGCCTGGTGTGGCTGCTGCGCGCGACCGGCCACGAGGCGGCGCTGCTCGACGGCGGGATCGGCGCCTGGAGCGGCGGGCTGACGACCGCCGCGACGGAGCGCCCGCCCGCGGTGTTCCGGCCGCGGCCGTGGCCGGAGGACCTGCTCGTCGACAGCGACGGCGTGGCCGCCGCCGTGCAGGCCGGGCACACGGTCCTGCTCGACGCCCGCGCGGGCGAGCGCCACCGCGGCGAG
>NZ_JBBEOI010000376.1 GCF_037860755.1 Aquipuribacter hungaricus
GAGCGCGGCCGGGGGCCGGTGCCGCGCACCGGGGCGGGAGCCGCCCTGCGGGGTCCGGTCGGCCTGCACCGGCGCGGGGCGCTCGGCCCGGGTGTAGGTCCGGTCGTGGTGCAGCAGCGGGTCGGTCGTCCGGCGGGGCAGCCGGGCCGGGAGGTCGAGGCCGTCGAGGCCGTCGTGGCCGTCGAGCCCGCGCCTGTCGTCGTCGGCGTCGCTGCGGGCGACCTCGCCGAGCACCAGGTGGGAGTCGCCGGCGTCGACGAGGCGGAGCAGGGAGCCGCTCAGCCGGGTGAGCACGCCGTGCAGGCGCGGCAGGCCGTCCTCGTCCCAGGACCAGGTCCGGTCGTCGGCGAAGCGCTCGGCGGCCGGTCCGGCGAAGCGGCGGGCCGTGGCCTCCTGGTCGGCGGCGAGCAGGTGCACCGCGTACCGGCCGCTGCGCAGGAGCGTGTCCAGGCTGGAGGAGGTGCGCGAGACGTTGAACGACAGGATCGGCGGCGCGAGGGAGACGGAGACGACGGAGACGGCGGTGAAGCCGACGGGGGTGCCTGCGTCGGCGCTGGTCACGACCCAGACGCTGGAGGCGTCGAGGCGGAAGGCGCGTCGCAGGTCCACCGACGACCCACCCCGGGCGGGGACGGTCACAGGGGTGCTCCTGGTTCTCCGGGCCTGGTGCCCGGTGGTGGGTGGGGACGGGCGGCCCGGCCGGGCGGCGCGTCGGGGGAGCGGGGTCCCGGGCAGGGCCCCCGCGCGGGGCGTCAGGCCCGACAGGCCGCGGAGGCCGTCAGCCGCAGGTCGACGGCACGCCGGCGGGTGAGGCCGGGCGAGCAGGGCGTCCGGGGACCGGTCATCAGCACGTGGCGCTCCTCATCGGTCCTGGCGGGAGCACCCGCACCCGTTGCCGGGGGGTTGCTGCGACGTCGACGAGCCAGGTCTCTCGGTCGCTCTGGATGGCGTGACCCGACGGTGACACCTCCGTCACGCCGTGTCCAGCCGGTGGGGCCGGGTGTCCCGGATCCCGAGACGGCCGGCTCAGCCGCCGAGCGCGTCCCGCATGGGCACGAACTTGGCCGCGGACTCAGCGAGCTCCGCCGCAGGGTCGGACCCGGCGACGATGCCGCAGCCGGCGAAGAGCCGGACCTCGTGCGGGTCATCGCCGACCTGCCCGCAGCGCAGCGCGATGCCCCACTCGCCGTCGCCGTCGGAGTCCAGCCAGCCCACCGGGCCGGCGTAGCGGCCGCGGTCCATGCCCTCCACCTCGTCGATGAGCGCGGCCGCGGCCGCGGTCGGCGTGCCGCACACCGCGGCGGAGGGGTGCAGCGCCTCGGCCAGGCGCAGGCTCGACACGTCGTCGCGCAGCACGCCCGTGACGTCCGTGGCCAGGTGCATGACGTTGGCCAGGTGCAGGACGAACGGAGACTCCGGGACGTTGGTGCCGGCGCAGAACGGGGTGAGCGCCTCGACCACGCTGCGCACGGCGTACTCGTGCTCGCCCAGGTCCTTGCTCGAGCGGGCCAGCGAGGCCGCGAGCGCCAGGTCGTGGGCGTCGTCGCCGGTGCGGCGGATCGTGCCGGCCAGCACCCGGGAGGCGACCAGGCGCACCTGGGTGCGCACGAGCATCTCCGGCGTGGCCCCGACGAGGCCGTCCACGCTGAACGTCCACGTCGCCGGGTAGGCCGCCGCCAGGCGCCGGAGCAGGCCGCGGACGTCGACCGGGGTGCTGCTGCGGGCGAGCAGGTCGCGGGCCAGGACCACCTTGTCCAGCTCGCCGCGCTCGACGCGGGCGACGGCGCGGCCGACCAGCGACTCCCAGTCCGGGCTGCTCACCGCGCCGTCGGCGAAGACCACGGTGCCCGGCGGGGGCCCGTCCGGCTGCTGGGGCGGCGCCCCGGACACGGGGCCGGGGATGGTCGCGCCGATCGACGGGCCGGACTCGCCGGTCGTGGTCCGGGTGAGCCACCAGCGGCCCTCGCGGTGGCCGACCACGGTGGCCGGGACCACGAGGGAGCTGGCCGCCGACGAGGCGTCCGCGAAGGCGAAGGACCCGAACGCCACCGGCCCGGTGCCGCGCAGGCCGACGTCGTCGCGCACGACCGCCCCGGCGAGCAGCCGCCGCCAGCCGCGCTCGGCCTCGCGGAAGCGGCCGGGTCGACGCGGAGGACCTGGCCACCGCCGAGCACCGGACCAGCCCGCCGGCCCGCT
>NZ_JBBEOI010000377.1 GCF_037860755.1 Aquipuribacter hungaricus
GCCCTGGCCGGGGCCGTCTCCCTCGGCGTCCCCCGGCCCGGCCGCCGCGTGCTCGTCGTCGCGGCGTCGGCCGGGGTCCTCGCCGCGACCCTGCTGCTGGGGGTCCTCGTCGGGCCCGCCGGCCTCACCCCCGGCGGGGTGCTCGCGGCGCTCGCCGGGGCGGTGCCCGGCACGGGCGTCCGCACCTCGCTCACCGAGCAGCAGCAGGCGATCCTCTGGCAGATCCGGCTGCCGCGGGTCGTGCTCGGCGCGCTCGTCGGCGCCATGCTCGCCCTGGCCGGGGCGGCCTACCAGGGCGTGTTCCGCAACCCCCTGGCCGACCCGTACCTGCTGGGGGTGTCCAGCGGCGCCGGCCTCGGCGCGACCCTGGCCATCGTGTCCGGCGGCGCGCTCGCCGGGCTCGGCCTGCCGGTCGTGGCGTTCGCCGGCGGGCTCGTGGGCGTCGCCGCGACGTACGCCCTGGGCGCCAGCGTCGGCCGGGGCGCCCGCAGCTCGGTGGTCATCGTGCTGGCCGGGGTCGCGGTGGCCGCGTTCCTCAACGCGATCCAGACCTTCGTCCAGCAGCGCTACGACGAGACCCTCCGCTCGGTGTACTCCTGGCTGCTCGGCCGGCTCAGCACGCAGGGCTGGAGCGAGGTGCTCACCGTGCTGCCGTACGTGGTCGTCGCGGGCGTCGTGGTCCTGCTCCACCGGCGCGTGCTCGACGTCATGGCGGTGGGCGACACGGAGGCGCGCAGCCTCGGCGTCGACGCCACGCGCACCCGGCTCGTCCTCGTCTTCGCCGCGACGCTCGGCACGGCGGCCGTGGTGAGCGTGAGCGGGCTCATCGGCTTCGTCGGCATCGTCGTCCCGCACGCGGTGCGGCTCGTGCTCGGCGGCTCCCACCGGGTGCTGCTGCCGGTGTCCATGCTGCTCGGGGCGGCGTTCCTCGTCGGGGCCGACGTCCTCGCCCGGACCGTGCTGAGCCCGGCCGAGCTGCCGATCGGGGTGGTGACCGCCCTGGTCGGCGCCCCGTTCTTCGTCGTCGTGCTGCGCCGGGCGAGGCTGTCGTGAGCCGTCCGCGCGCGGGGCTGTCCCGTCGTGCCCCCTCCTTGGGTAGTGCGGCCCCTGCTGGCACGGCGTCATCGGGTGCCTCCTCGACCGGGACGTCCGGTGGGCCCGCCGGCGTGGTCTGCGAGAAGGTCACCGTCGTCCGCGGCGGCGTGCCCGTGGTCCGCGACCTCAGCGTCACCGTCGCCGCCGGGGAGTGGGTCTGCCTGGTGGGGCCCAACGGCGCGGGCAAGACGTCGCTCCTGCACGCCGTGGGCGGGCTCCTGCCCTACTCCGGGCGGATCAGCGTCGCCGGGGCTGACGCGGCCACCGCCGGGGAGCGCGTGCTCGCCTGCCGGGTGGGCCTCATGCCGCAGCGGCCCGTCGTGCCGGAGTCCACGACCGTGGCCGAGCTCGTCGCGCTGGGCCGCACCCCGCACCTGCCCCGCTTCGGCACCGAGTCCGACGAGGACCGCCGGGTCGTCGCACGTTGCATCGAGCGGCTCTGCCTGGACCACGTCGCGTCACGGCCGGCGACGCAGCTGTCCGGGGGCGAGCTGCAGCGCGTCGTGCTCGCCCGCGCCCTGGCGCAGCAGCCGCAGGTGCTGCTGCTCGACGAGCCCACGAGCGCCCTCGACATCGGCCACCAGCAGACCGTCCTCGAGCTCGTCGACGCGCTGCGCCGCGAGGAGGGGCTCACCGTCGTCGCGGCGATGCACGACCTCACCTCCGCCGGGCAGTACGGCGACCGGCTCGTGCTGCTCGAGGACGGCCGGGTGGCCGCCGACGGCCCGGCCGCCGACGTGCTGCGCCCGGACCTGCTGGGCCGGGTCTACGGCGCGCGGGTCGACGTCGTCGCCGGCGCGGACGGGCCCGTCGTCGTGCCGCTGCGACCGGGCGGGCGCACCGGGCACCCGGTGCCCCGGGCGGGCCAGCGGCTGTGACCAGGACCGCTGTCCTCACGTCTTCGGTGGCCGGGCCCCTCGTGACCAGCTCTTCGACGGGCGCCCGGCGGGCGCCGGCTGGGTCCCGGTCGGCCGCATGGCGGGCGCCGATCGGATCCACGTCGGGCGCCTGGCGGGCGCCGGTAGCCGCGGCGGTGGCGCTGCTGCTCGACGAGCTCCTCGGGGAGCCGCCGTCGCGGCTGCACCCGGTCGTCGCCG
>NZ_JBBEOI010000378.1 GCF_037860755.1 Aquipuribacter hungaricus
GCCGGCGACGCCGACCGCCCCCGTCCGCCGGCCGAGCGCGGAGACGAGCCGCACGGTCAGCGGTGCCGGGAGCGACACGGGGGCGGGGGTGGTGGCCGCGCCGGTCGGCGTGGGCCGGCCGGCGCGCACCCTCAGCCCTGGCCGATGTCGGCGAGCAGCGCCGTGAACCAGGGGGTCGAGGTGTCGAAGGCCTTGCCGCCCGCGATCCGCTCGAACTCGATGGCGCGCAGCCGCCCGCCCTGGCCCTCGTCGTGGCCGATGACCCCGCCCTCGCGGCGCAGCGCGCACTCCACGGCCAGGTCGGTGCAGGACTTGATGAGACGCAGGTCGTCGCTGTTCGCGGCGGCGGACCGGGCGAAGTAGCCGGACTTCTGCACCATCGTCTTCTCGGCCCCGATGCCCGCGGCGAACTGCTTGGCGAACCACGCGCCGGGGTTGATCGTGTCGATCTTGACGTGGCCGAACGGGTCGCGGGCCACGGTCTCCCCGGCCTTCTCCAGCTCCGCGACGATGGTCTGGACGCCGGCGCCCTCGGAGACGAAGAGGTTGACGGCCCCCGTGCGGTCCATGACCTCGCGCAGCCGCGCGGACTCCGCCTCCACGTCGAACTCCAGCTCGGGCAGGTAGACGCCGTGCACGTCCCAGCGGTCCGCGGCGTTGCCGAACGCGGGCAGGTACTCCTGGCCGCGGACCCAGCGGTGGTGCTCCAGCGCGGTGGCGGCCGTGAGCCACCCGCAGCCGCGGCCCATGACCTCGTGGACGACGAGCATCCGCGGGTTGGACGAGTGCTCGGCGACGATGTTGCGGGCGAACACGGCGCCCTGCTCGGCCGCCGTCCACGCCCCGAGCGACTGACGGATCGGTACCACGTCGTTGTCGACCGTCTTGGGCAGGCCCACGACCGTGAGCTCGTAGCCGTTGCCCGCCAGGTAGGCGGCGAGGTCCGCGGCGGTGGTGTTGGTGTCGTCGCCGCCGATGGTGTGCAGGACGTCGACGCCGTCGGCCGCGAGCTGGTCCGCCGCCACCTTGAGGGCGTCCTCGCCCTCCTTGATGAGGCCGCGCTCGACGAGGTTCGCCGTGTTGGTCAGCTTGACCCGGCTGTTGCCGAGCGGGCTCCCGCCGAAGCGGTGCAGCAGGTGGGCGTCCCGGCGGACCTCGTCGGTCACGGGGACGGACCGTCCGGACAGCAGCCCGGCGTAGCCGTCGAGGTAGCCGATGATCTCGACCTCGGGGGCGATCTCGGTGTAGCGCTCGACCAGGCCGCCGACAGCGGACGACAGGCAGGGCGCGAGCCCTCCGGCCGTCAGCATCGCCACCTTGCGGACTCCCGTGGACTCGGGCATGGATCTCCTCTGCTGGTGCTCTACGCGGGCGCGGCCAGCCTATGGCGATCCTCCCGGCGGCCGTGCGCGGGTGATCGACAGGCGGTGCGGGGCGACCTGCACGAGGGTGGGGCCCGGCGGCACGCGAGAGCCGGCGTGCCCCGCACAGCCACCGACCTCTCCGAGGAGCCCTCATGACCGACAGCACCGACAGCACCGACGTCCGCTCGGCCTCCACCACCAACATCGCCGACTTCGGCCGCGAGATGTGGTCCTTCCTCACCGGCAAGGGCGCCGTCATCGACTACACCTTCGTGGACATGACCGTCGAGGTCCCCCGCGAGACCGGGCCGCAGTCCCCGCGCGCCACCTGGAAGCTCGACGGCACCCTGCGCATCACCACGACCGACCGCGACGGGAGCGGTGCGGTCTCGTCATGAGCCGCCAGCAGCGGAGCGGGCAGCCGTCGCTGCACGTCGGTGCCGACCTGACGGTGCAGGTCACCGCGCCCGACGGTCGGACGGCGCAGCTCGGCGTGCAGGACGACGGGCAGACCCTGCGCGTCGTCCTGGCCCGTGCCGCGGACCTCGGTGTCGTGCGGGCCTCCCTGCCGGGCGGCCTGGCCGGCGTCGCGGGCCAGCTCGTCCGCACCGCCAGGCGGGGCGGGCTCGGCCTGCCGCCGTGGGACCAGCACCTGGAGCTCGTCGTCGGCGAACGCACGGTGCTGCGTCGCCGCGCCGGTCGCTGGAGCCCCGGCCCCCGCCTGACGGCCCCCGCCGTCAGGGCGCTCGTGGCAGCCGTGGTCGTCGTCGGGGCAGCCGTCGCCGCCGTGCGGCGG
>NZ_JBBEOI010000379.1 GCF_037860755.1 Aquipuribacter hungaricus
CGCCGCCCGCACCGCGCAGCCCGCCGCGGCGCCGGTCGGGGAGCCGTGGACGCCGGTCGAGGTCCCCGCCCCCGTGTACGCCTCCAAGCCCGTCAGCCACCGTCCGCCGACGCTGCCCTGGTCCATGCCGCCCGCCGCGCAGGACGAGGCCGCCGTCGACGCGCACGGGACCGGCCTGCAGGACGGCGACCGCGCCGGCGTCGCAGCGGGCTCCGCCGCCGGCCAGCTCGTCGAGCGCGTCGAGCACGACGAGCACGACGAGCACGACGAGCACGACGGCGGGCACCTCGACGTGCGCCGCAGCGCCACGGCCTGAGCCCGGGGCCGGCCCCGCGAGGGGCCTGCCGGGGGCTCAGGCGGGCGGGAGCACCGCCCGTCCGGTGCTAACCTCGGCGATCGCAAGGGGCTGTGGCGCAGCTGGTAGCGCACCTCGTTCGCAACGAGGGGGTCAGGGGTTCGAATCCCCTCAGCTCCACCCGTACCGCTCATACCGGGCATCTCGCCCGCAGGTCGTCTAGCCTCGCCCGGTGCTCGACGTGGAGACCGTGCGGCTGCTCGGCTCCGTCGTGTGCCTGGTCCTCGCCGTGGTCACCATGACCCTCGGCCTGGTGTCCGGCGCGTACCACCTGCCGCCGCACGACCGGGCGCGGCTGCGCGCGAGCGTGCCGCCGGCGCTCGCGGCGCTCGCCGGGGTCGTCGTCTTCCCCTGGGGGGCGATCGGCTGAGGGGCTCCCGCCGCCGCCCGCGGGCTCGTTAACCTGCCGGACACACGGGCCTGGCAGGGTCTGCGGGTGGTCGTCGGGGGAGCGCGGGTCCGTGAGGCATGGCCGGACCTGGCCAAGGGTGTGTGCGTGAGCCTCGTGGTGCTGTGGCACGTGACGAGCAAGAGCCTGGGCGAGCTACCGGGCGCCGAGGCGTGGACCGGGCCGTGGTCGATGCTCAGCGCGGTCCTCACGCCGTTCCGCATCCCGCTGTTCTTCGCCGTCTCGGGCTTCTTCGCGGCACGTGCCCTGACCCGGCCGTGGCCGACGGTGCGCCGCGCCCGGGTGCTCAACCCCTACTACCTGTACGCGCTCTGGCTCTGCGTGCACACGGCGGTGTTCTCCGTCGTCGCGCTGCGGACGAACACGGCCCGGGACCCGCTGGAGCTGCTGCTGTACCTGCTCACCGGCGCCTCGAACCTCTGGTACCTGTACGCGCTGGCCGCCTACATGCTCCTGGCCCGCGCCGTCGTGCGGAGCCGGACCGCCTCCGTGGTCGCCGTCGCCCTCGCCGCGGTCGTCTGCGTCGTCGCCTACGCCGGCGTGCTGCCGTCCTGGGGCAACAGCGAGGGCCTGCTGCGCAACGTCGTGTTCTTCCTCGTGCCGGCGCTCGCGCCCCGCGTGCTGGAGCGGGCGGTCGCCGGCGCGTCCTGGCGGGTCCTCGGGCTCGCGGTCCTGGCGTTCCTCGTCTGCGCCGGGCTGCGGCTCGCGCTGGGCCCGTGGGCGGCCGTCCCCGCGGCCGTGACGGGCGTCTGGCTGGGGACCGTGGCCGCCGTCGTGGCCGGGTCGTGGCGGACCCTCGCCGGCGTGCGCTGGGTGGGCCGCCGGACCCTGCCGGTGTACGTGCTCCACCTGCCGGTCCTCGCGCTGCTGCACGCCGGGGTGCTGCGGGCCGCCCCCGCCCTGCCGGAGGTGCTGCTCGCCGTCTACCCGCTGGTGGCCACCGTGCTGCTGCTGGCCGTGTGCCTGGCGCTGCACGCCGGGCTGCAGCGGGCGGGGCTCGGCATCCTCTTCTCGCTGCCCGCGCCGGCGGACCGCGGGCGGACGACTGTCCACCCGCGCGGTGCGGGGGTCCCGGCCGCCCGTCAGCCCTCGCCGGTGGCCACCGGCCGGGACGGGTCGCTGCTCCACGCGGAGAACGAGCCGGCGTAGAGCCGCCCGGTGCCCAGCCCGGCGTGCTCGAGCAGCAGCAGGGTGTGGCACGCGGTGACGCCCGACCCGCACGAGGCGACGACGTCGGTGCCCGGCCCCACCCCGGCCGCGGCGAACCGCTCGCGCAGCGCGTCGACCGGCAGGACCGTGCCGTCGGGGGCCAGGGTCGTCGTGGCCGGCAGGCTGCGGGCGCCCGGGACGTGGCCGGCGCGGGGGTCGACCGGCT
>NZ_JBBEOI010000380.1 GCF_037860755.1 Aquipuribacter hungaricus
CGCCCCCGGGAGCCCAGGGGCCCCGGCCGCGGCGACGGCCTCGAGCGCCGCGAGCGCGCGGTCGAGGTCCTCGCGCAGCAGGCGGAGCTGCCGGGCGAGCGGCACGGCGTTGCCCGCGAGGATCTGCGCCCACAGCACGGGGTCGCTCGCGGCGATCCGGGTGACGTCGCGCAGCCCCTGGCCGGCCAGCCCCACCGCCTGGCCCGGCGCGCCGACGAGGCGGGCGGCGACCAGGCTGGCGGCCACCTGGGGAAGGTGCGACACGAGCGCGACGGCCTCGTCGTGGCTCGCGGGGTCCAGCTCGACGACGACCGCGCCGAGCCGGCCGGCGGTGGTGCGCACCAGGTCGACGGCCTCCGGCGACGTGCCGGGCACGGGGGTGAGGACCCACGGCCGGCCGACGAACAGGTCGCCGCGCGCCGCCATCGGGCCCGAGCGCTCGCGCCCGGCCATGGGGTGCCCGCCGACGTAGCGGGCGGCGTCCTCCCCCGCGGCGGCCAGGACGCGCCGCACCACGCCCTCCTTGGTGCTGGCGACGTCGGTGACGACCGCGCGGGGGTAGCGCCGCAGCGCCCGGACCACGAGGCCGGCGGTGACGTCGGGCGGGGCCGCGACGACGACGAGGTCCGGCTCGTCCCCCTCCCGGACCGGGCCGGGCGGGCCGTCGAGGTCGGTGCCGTCGTCGGTGCCGCTGCCGCTGCCCAGGTGGACGCCCCCGGCGGGCAGCCGGCCCGCGCCCAGGTCGGCGGCGACGGCGGCCACGGTCGGCGAGGCGTCGGCGAGCAGGACGTCCGTGCCGCCCGGGCGCAGGCCCAGGCCCACGCTCGTCCCGACCAACCCGGCGCCGACCACGAGGACGCGGCCGGGCACGGTCACTGGGCGATGTCCCTGCGCAGCGCGACGGCCCCGCGCAGGTAGACGTGCTGGACGGCGTCGCGGGGCCGGTCGGTCTCCACGTGGGCGAGCAGGCGGACCACCCGCGGCATGGCACCCGGGACGTCGACCTCGACCGCGCACAGCAGAGGCACCGCGCCCAGGCCGACCTCGCGCGCGGCCACGGCCGGGAACTCGCTGCTGAGGTCCGGCGTGCAGGTGAACACGATGCTGATCAGGTCGTCGGCGGACAGCCCGTTCGCCGCCATCACGCCCGTGACCAGCTCGCGCGTGGAGTCGAGCAGGTGCTCCCGCTCGTCGACGTCGAGCTGCACCGCTCCCCGGACCGCCCGCACCGCCATGGTCGAGGACGCTACCGAGGGACCGGCACGACCGCGGTCACAGGCCCACGTCGCGGAACAGCCCCGCGACCTCGCCGGCGTTGAGGCGCCGGGTGGAGCCGGGCGGGAGCTCGCCGAGGCGGATGGAGCCGATCCGGGTCCGGACCAGCCGCTCGACCGGGTGCCCGACCTGCTCGAGCATCCGCCGGACCACGTGCTTGCGGCCCTCGTGGATGACGATCTCCAGCAGGGCGCGCCCGGGGGCGGAGTCCACCACGGCGAACTCGTCGACCTGGACCGGGCCGTCGTCGAGCTCGATGCCCGCCCGGAGCGTGGCGCCGAGGTCGCGGCCGACCGGGCCGGGCACCTGCGCCAGGTACCACTTGGGCACGCCGAAGCTGGGGTGCTGGAGCCGGTGGGCGAGGTCGCCGTCGTTGGTGAGCAGCAGCAGGCCCTCGGACTCCATGTCGAGGCGGCCGACGTGGAACAGCCGCTCGTCGCGGTCGCGGACCAGGTCGCCGAGGTTGGGACGGCCCTCCTCGTCCTCCATGGTCGAGACCATGCCGAGGGGCTTGTTGACGGCCAGGTAGACCCGGGTCTCGTCGACCTGGACCCGCAGGCCGTCGACGTGGACGACCTGGGTCGGCCCGACGCGGGTGCCCAGCTCGGTGACGACCTGCTCGTCGACGGTGACCCGGCCCAGCGCGATGAGCTGCTCGGCGCGGCGGCGCGAGGCGACCCCCGCCTTGGCGAGGACCTTCTGCAGCCGCTCGCCGGCCGGGTCGTGGACGTCGGCGGCGGGGGCGGACGTCTCGGCGGCGTGCGCGGCGCGCTGGGCCTCGCCGCGGTCCTGGCGCATCTTGCGGCGGTCGGCGGGGCCGGGGCGGGAGCCGCCGACGTAC
>NZ_JBBEOI010000381.1 GCF_037860755.1 Aquipuribacter hungaricus
CCCCTCGCGGCGCCCGACGAGCGCGACGTCGTGGCCGGCCGCGGCGAACGCCCGGGCGGAGGCCAGGCCGAGGCCCGGCCCGGCCCCCACGACGACGGCGACGGGACGGGTGCTGCTCATGGCAGGGAGCATGCCGCCGCGGGCGGGCCGGGGGAAGGGCCGGCCTCCGGTGCGCGGCGGCGGTGCAGGAGGGGCGAGGATCGGGGCATGAGGAGCAGCGACGGCAGCCAGGCACCGTCGTCGACCGGACCGGGCCTCGCTCCGCCGGCCGCGGCCCCGGGCCCGGCGTGGTCGCCGACCCGCGCGGCGGTCCTGCTCGGGATCCTCTGGGGCCTGGCCTCGATGGGGACCTCGGCGACCAGCGTGGTCGTCGGCCCGCTCGCCGAGGACCTGGGCCTGGGCACGTCGGGCGCCGCGTGGGTGCTCACGGCCTTCGCGCTGGCGTTCGCGGCCTCCACGGCGGTGTTCGGCCGGGTCGCCGACGCGGTCG
Organism: Aquipuribacter hungaricus; assembly: GCF_037860755.1. Classification (NCBI taxonomy): domain Bacteria; kingdom Bacillati; phylum Actinomycetota; class Actinomycetes; order Micrococcales; family Intrasporangiaceae; genus Aquipuribacter; species Aquipuribacter hungaricus. The sequence goes on from NZ_JBBEOI010000381.1 coordinate 491, forward strand.
GCCCCCGCACCCCGTTCCTCGTCGGCGGCGCGATGCTCGCGGTCGGCGCCTCCGTGTCCGCCGCCGCGCCCGACTTCACCGTGCTCGTCCTCGGCCGGCTCCTGCAGGGCCTGGGCGCGGGCGCGGTGCCGGTGCTCACCACGACGGTGCTGTCGGCCCGGTACACCGGCCACGACCGGGCGGTGGCGCTCGGGCGCACCAACTCCGTCGTCCTCGTCCTCACCTCCGCGGGGCCGCTGGTGGGCGGCGCGCTGGGGGTGCTCGTCGGCTGGCGCGGTCCGTTCCTGCTGCCGCTGCTCGTCCTGCTCCTGCTGCCGCTGGCCGCCCGCCTGGCCCCCGCGCACGGCACCGGTGGCCGCTTCGACGTCGTGGGCGCCGCGCTGGTGGCCCTCACCGCCGCCGACCTGCTCGGGCTCGTGCAGACCGTCGGCGACCCCGGACCGGTCACCGTGGTCACAGGCGCGCTCGCCCTGCCCCTGCTCCTCGCCACGGTGCTGTGGGTCCGCCGCCACCCCCACGGCTTCGTGCCGGCCGAGGTGGTCCGCGAGCAGGCGGTCGTCCGGGCCGGCGTCGCCGGGGCGGGCATGCCGGTCGTCTACTTCGCCGGGCTCGTCGCCGTGCCGCTGCAGCTCGCGCAGCGGGGCTGGGACCCGTTCGAGAACGGGCTGCTCCTGCTGCCGGGCGCGCTGGTCGGGGCCGCCGTGTCGTTCAGCTCCGCGAAGGTCCTCGCGCGGCTCGGGCGCCGCGGGACGGCGGTGCTCGGGCTGTCGCTGTCGGCGGTCGGCGCGCTGGTGTCCGCCGGGGTCGTCCTGTCGCCGTGGCTGGCGGGCGTCGGCTTCATCGGGCTCAGCACCGGCTATGCCCTGGCGCAGCCCGCCCTGGTCGGCACGGTGGCCGCGGCGGTGCCGGACCGGCTGCGCGGAGCCGCGCTCGGGCTGTTCACCCTGACGTTCTTCGTCGGCGCCGGGCTGGGGTCCGCCGTGGTGGGCGGCCTGGGCGACGTGCTCGGCCTGTCCGGGGCGCTGGCCGTGGCCGTCGTCGCACCGCTCGTGGGCGTCGTCGTGCTGCTGACCGCGAGGCGGTCAGCCGCCTGGGGCGGCCGCGCGGGCGACGCGTAGCCCCCACGCCACCAGGGGCGCCTGCAGCGGGAGCCGGGCCACCGCGGTGGCGACCCACGGCCAGCGCCGGTGCCGCCACAGCCAGACCATCCAGACGTTGGCGGGGAATACCGCGACGAAGAGACCGGCCGCGGCCAGCCCGCCGGCCCGCCGGGTCTCGGGACGGGCGAGCAGCAGCGCGACGACCAGCTCCGCGACGCCGCTGGCCACGGTCCAGAACCGGCGCGACGGCGGCAGCCAGCCCGGCACGATCGAGTCGAACGGCGCGGGACGGACCAGGTGGCCGACCCCGGACACGAGCAGGACGCCGGCCAGGGCACGGTGCTCCGCGGGCCCGGCGGGCGGGACCGCGGGCAGCGTCAGGCTGGGTCGCCCGGCGCGCACGACCCGGCCGACCCGCTCCGCGCGACCGGCCGGGCGCCTCACAGCGAGCGGTCGCGCGGGCCCACCGGG
>NZ_JBBEOI010000382.1 GCF_037860755.1 Aquipuribacter hungaricus
CAGGGCCGCGGCGGCCGCGGCCGGCACGAGCGCTGCGGCGACCGCGACGGCGAGCGTGGCGGCCCGCAGGCGCGCCGCGCGGGTGGAGGTGCGTGGTGTCGTCAAGGGTGCCCCTCGTGGTCGGGGTGGGCTCGTGACCGAGCCGCTGCCGCGCTGCCGGAGGGCTGCGGTCCCGCTGGTGCGGGCTAATATCGCGTGCGCCGTCCTGGAGATCAAGGCTCCTGACCGGACGGTCGTCGAGGAGTCCCGATGCGCCTGACCGCCCTCCCCGCACGGCTCGTGCTGCCCGTCGGCCTGGCCGCGGCGCTGCTGGCGGGCTGCTCGGGGCAGGAGGAGGCACGGGCGCTGGACCCCGACGTCGTGCACCTGCAGGCGGGTGCGCCCGGCGAGCCGAACGAGGTGCTCACGGCCGCGCCGGCCGAGGACGTGTTCGCCGGCTCGCCGTTCAGCGCGACCGACGTGGAGTTCATGCGCGGCATGCAGGCGCACCACGAGCAGGCGCTGGAGATGACCGCGCTGGTGCCCTCCCGCAGCGGCTCCGAGGACCTCCGGCTGTTCGTGCAGCGGATGGACATCGCGCAGACGTCGGAGCTCGAGCAGCTCCAGCGCCTGCTCGACGAGCACGCGGCGCTGCAGGAGCGCTCCGGCGCCGCGCACGACGACCACGCGGACGGCCACGGCGACGGGGGTGACCACGCCGACTACCACGCGGCGATGCCCGGGATGCTGTCGCAGGACCGGCTCACCGAGCTGGAGGCCGCCTCGGGCGCCACGTTCGACCGGCTCTTCCTCGAGGGCATGAGCGAGCACCACGAGGGGGCCCTGGCCATGGTCGACGGGCTGCTCGCGACCGAGGGCGCCGCGGCCGACCCGCGGCTGCAGCAGCTCGCCCAGCACGTCGACAGCGACCAGCGGATCGAGATCGACCGGATGGCCCGGATGCACGCCGCGCTGCCCCCCGCCTGAGGGGCGGCCCGTCAGAAGCCGAGCCGGCGCAGCTGCTTGGGGTCGCGCTGCCAGTCCTTGGCGACCTTGACCCGCAGGTCCAGGTGCACCGGGACGCCGAGCGCGCCCTCGATGCCGCGGCGGGCCCGGGTGCCGACGTGCTTGAGGCGCTCGCCGCCCTTGCCGATGACGATCGCCTTCTGGCTGTCGCGCTCGACGTACACCAGCACGCGCACGTCCGTGAGCGGGCGGGTCTCGGGCCGGTCCTCGCGGGGCACGACCTCCTCGGTCACCACCGCGAGGGAGTGCGGCAGCTCGTCGCGGACCCCGTCCAGGGCCGCCTCGCGGACCAGCTCGGCGATGAGGACGTCGACGGGCACGTCGTGCACCTGCTCGAGCGGGAACAGCGGCGGGCCCTCGGGCAGCAGCGAGACCAGCACGTCGGCGAGCACGTCGACGCCGTCGCCGCGCGTGCCCGACGTGGGGACGAAGTGGGCCACGTCCAGGCCGACCTGGTCGGCGAGCCGCTGCGCCTGCACGAGCCGCTCCGGGACGTCGGCCCCGCGGCCGAGGTCGGTGCGGGTGACGGCCACGACGACCGAGGTGCGCCGGCGGGAGCCGACCTGCTCGACGACCTGCTCCGCCAGGCGCCGGTCCCCCGGGCCCACCGGGCCGTCGGAGGGCAGGCACAGGGTGACCACGTCGACCTCGGCGATGCTGTCGCGCACCAGGTCGTTGAGGCGCTCGCCGAGCAGGGTGCGGGGCCGGTGGACACCGGGGGTGTCGACCATGACGAGCTCGGCGCTGCCGCCGTCGGCCGCCTGCCGCCGGACGACGCCCCGGATGCTGCGCCGGGTGGTCTGCGGCTTGTCGCTGGTGATGGCCACCTTCTCGCCGACCAGCGCGTTCATCAGCGTGGACTTGCCGACGTTCGGGCGGCCGATGAGGCAGGCGAAGCCCGAGCGGTAGGGGGACGCGGTGCCGCTCACGCCCGGACCACCCGCGGGTCGCCGACGGCGGCGAGCAGGGCGGGGTCGGGCTGCTCGTCGCCGACGACCGCGACGGCGCTCAGCCGGGTGACGCCGCGCGCGGCCGCCTGGGCCACGGCCGCCTCG
>NZ_JBBEOI010000383.1 GCF_037860755.1 Aquipuribacter hungaricus
GGTCGGTGCCGGTGCCCCCGGGAGCGCGCGGTGAGCGGGCAGCCCGCGGGCGGGCCGGGCGAGGGCAGGCTGACCGGGCGCGGCCCCGGCGGCCGGGTCACCGTGGCGCTCGTCGACGACCAGCCGCTCGTCCGGGCCGGGTTCCGGATGCTCGTGGACTCCCAGCCGGACCTGCGCGTCGTCGTCGAGGCCGGCGACGGGCGCCAGGCCGTCGAGGCGCTGGCCCGCACCCCCGTCGACGTGGTGCTCATGGACGTCCGGATGCCGGTGCTCGACGGGGTCGAGGCGACCCGGCAGGTGCTCGCCGCGGACCCGGCCACGCGCGTGCTCGTCCTCACGACGTTCGACCTCGACGACTACGTGCTGTCGGCGGTGGCCGCCGGCGCCAGCGGCTTCCTGCTCAAGGACGCCCAGCCCGAGGAGCTGCTCGACGCCGTCCGCGTCGTCCACTCCGGCGAGGCCGTCGTCGCCGCCTCCGCGACCCGCCGGCTGCTGCGCCACGTCGCGCCCCTGCTGCGCGGCGGGCCTGCCGACGGCACCCCGGCGGGCGCCCTCCCCGCGCCGGCACGCGGCGTCGGCGAGGAGCTGGACGGGCTCACGGCCCGCGAGCGCGAGGTCCTCGTCCTCATGGCGCAGGGGCTGTCCAACACCGAGATCGCCGAGCACCTGGTCCTCGGCCGGTCGACGGTCAAGACGCACGTCGGGCGGGTGCTGGAGAAGACCGGCAGCCGGGACCGGGTGCAGGCGGTGGTCCTCGCCTACCGGACGGGCCTGGTCCACCCCGAGGACGACCCCGCCCCCGGCTGAGCCGCCCCGCGCGCCCGGGGTCCTCCCACGGGTGGACACGGGGCCGCCGCGACCGCCCGGCGGGGTCGCGAGGTCCCTCCCCGGTCCGACGCGGCGGGCAGGTGCCCGTCCCTAGCGTCCGGGCCATGCAGACCACGTCCCTGTCCGGCCCGCCGCCGTCACCCGCCTCCCCCGCGTCGCCGTCCTCCTCGCCCACCTCCGTCTCCGGGACGGCCGGCACCGCTCCGGCGGTCTCCGGCCGCGGCCTCGTCCGGACCTACGGCGACGGCGACGCGGCGGTGCACGCCCTGCGCGGGGTCGACATCGACATCCCCCGCGGCACCTTCACCGCGGTGATGGGCCCCTCGGGCTCCGGCAAGTCCACCCTCGTCCACTGCCTGGCGGCGCTGGACCGCCCCGACGGCGGCGAGGTCGTCCTCGACGGCGTCGCGCTCGCCGACCTGGACGACGCCGGCCTCAGCCGGCTGCGGGGTGCCCGGGTGGGGTTCGTGTTCCAGTCCTTCAACCTCGTGCCCGTCCTCACGGCGGCCGAGAACATCCGCCTGCCCCTCGTCCTGGGCGGGGTCCGTGCCGACGAGGCCTGGTTCACCGAGGTGGTCGACCGGCTCGGCCTGGGCGACCGCCTGGGCCACCGCCCGCACGAGCTGTCCGGCGGGCAGCAGCAGCGGGTCGCCGTCGCGCGCGCCCTGCTGTCGCGCCCGGCCGTCGTGTTCGCCGACGAGCCCACCGGCAACCTCGACACCGCCACCGGGCACGAGGTGCTCGACGTGCTGCGCGAGGCGGTCCGCACCGGCGGCCAGACCGTCGTCATGGTCACCCACGACCCGGTCGCCGCGTCGTGGGCCGACCGCGTGGTCGTGCTGTCCGACGGCCGGGTCGCCGGCACCCTGGACGGGCACCCCGACGCCGCCGCCGTCACCGACGCCCTCGCCAGGGTCCGTGCGGGCGGTGAGGCATGAGGCAGCTCGCTCTCGCCCGGCTGCGCCGCACCCCGGGCCGGTATCTGGCCTGCGCCCTCGCCGTCGCCCTCGCGGTGGCCTTCGCCGTGCTCGTCCAGCTCGCCGGGGACGCCATGGCCCAGGTCGTCCGCGACGGGGACACCGCCTCGGTCGCCGGGGCCGACATAGCGGTCGAGGCGGGCTGGGGCGAGCCCGGCGCCGACGCCGCCGTCGCACGGGTGGCGGACCTGCCGGGCGTGGCCGCCGTGCACCGTGCCGGCTCCGTCGTCCGCGGCGCCGAGCTGCCCCGGGC
>NZ_JBBEOI010000384.1 GCF_037860755.1 Aquipuribacter hungaricus
CCTCCGACTTGGTGACCCCTGGCAGCGTCCCCGCCCGGCTGCGGGACGGGCTCGTCGCGGCGGCCTACGGCGCCGCGTGGCGGGGCGTGCGGTGGCTGCCCGAGCGGACCGCCTACGCCCTGGGGGACCGGGTGGCCGACCGGGTCACCCGCCGCGGCGGGCGCGGGGTGCGCCGGCTGCGCGACAACCTCGCCCGTGCCGTCCCAGGCGCCGGGCCCGACGAGCTGCGCCGGCTGACGGGGGAGGCGGTCCGGTCCTACCTGCGGTACTGGGTGGACGCGTTCCGGCTGCCCGACTGGGACACCGCCCGCGTCGTCGGCCCCGTGCGCACCGTGGGCGACGGGCCGGTCCGCGAGGCCCTGGCGTCCGGGCGCGGGGTGGTCGGCGCGCTCGCGCACCTGGGCAACTGGGACCACGCCGGCGCCTGGTCCCGCGAGCGGCTGGCACCGGTGACGACCGTGGCCGAACGGCTGCGCCCCGAGAGCGTGTTCCTGCGCTTCCTCGCCTTCCGGGAGTCCCTCGGCATCGAGATTCTCGCCCACCCCGCCGGCGGGGCGCCCGCCGACGGGCCCGGCGTCACCGCCGTGCTCGAGCAGCGGCTGTGGGACGGCGTGTTCGTGCCGCTGCTGGCCGACCGCGACCTGTCCGGCCGGGGCGTCGTCGTCGACCTGCTCGGCGAGCCGGCCCGGGTCGCCGGCGGGCCGGCCGTGCTGGCCGGGCGGACCGGGGCGCTGCTGCTGGCCATCGGCATCACCTACGAGCGCACGGCGGCGTCGGCGTCCGGCTGGGGGACCGTCATCACCTTCCACCCGCCCGTCGACGTGCCGGACGGCTCGCCCGCCGCCGTGCAGGCGGCCAGCCAGCGGCTGGCCGACGACCTGTCCACGAGCATCCGCGCCTCCCCGGCCGACTGGCACATGCTGCAGGCGGTGTTCGTCGCCGACGTCGGCCGGGAGCCGGCCCCCTGGTGAGCGGTCCCGGGGCCCGTCCGCTGCGGGTCGGGCTCGTCTGTCCCTACGACCTCGACGTGCCGGGCGGGGTCCGGGAGCAGGTGCTCGGCCTGGCGCGCGCCTGCGCCGCGCTGGGGGAGGACGTCCAGGTCCTGGCTCCCCGGGCCCGGGGAGCGCCCCGCCGCGAGGTCGTCGACGGCGTCCGGGTCGTCACCGCGGGCCCGGCGCTCGGGCTGCCCACCAACGGCTCGACCGCCCGGCTCGCGCTGGACCCCGTGTCCCGGCGGCGGGCGACGCGCTGGGCGCTGTCCGGGCTGGACGTCGTCCACGTCCACGAGCCGATCCCGCCGGGGGTCGGGCACAGCGTCCTGCGCCGGCTGGCCGCCGACCGCGACCTCGGCCTGCCCGGTCCTGCGGTCGTCGCCACCGTGCACGTCGCGATGTCGCCGCGCCCGGCCGGCCGCTCCCGCAGCCTGCGCTCCGCCGCCGGGCACGTCGGCGGGCTGCTGCGCGGGGTCGACGTGCTGAGCGCCGTCAGCGAGCACGCCCGCCGCACCCTCGTCGACCACCTCGGCCGGGTGCCGCTCGTCGTGCCCAACGCCGTCGACGTCGCCGCGTGGCCGGTCCCCGGTGACCGGCCGGCGCCCCCGCCGGGTGCGGGCACCGTCGTCGTGCTCGGCCGCGCGGAGCCCCGTAAGGGCCTGGACGTCCTGCTGCGGGCGTGGCCCCGGGTGCGTGCGGCCCGCCCGGCGGCCCGGCTGCTCGTCGTGGGACCGGCCGACGGCCTCCGGGTCCCTCCGGGCCACGGGGTCCACCTGCTGGGCGCCGTCGACGAGGACACCAAGCGCCGCACGGTGGCCGCGGCGGACGTGCTCGTCGCCCCCCACCGGGGCGGGGAGAGCTTCGGGCTCGTCCTCGTCGAGGCGCTCGCCGCCGGCGTGCCCGTGGTGGCCTCCGACCTGCCGGCGTTCCGGGGTGTGCTCGGCGGGCACGGCCGCCTGGTGCCGCCCGGGGACCCCGCGGCCCTGGCGGCCGCGGTGCTCGCCGAGCTCGACGGCGACGGTCCCGGCTGGCCCCCTGGCTGTGCTCCGGGCGGGGCGGCCGG
>NZ_JBBEOI010000385.1 GCF_037860755.1 Aquipuribacter hungaricus
CCGCCTGCGCGGGCGCCCCGCAGGAGCTGCGCGAGGTCGGCCCCGGGCACGCGGCGGCGACGCGCTGCCCGGTGCCTGCGGCGGCAGCGGTGGGCGCGGGGGTGTCCCGTGGCTGACCGGTCCGTCGACCAGGGCCGGGGCGTCGGCCAGGGCCGGTCCGTCGACGAGGGCCGGGGCGTCCGTCTCGGGCACGAGGAGGTCCGGGACGGCGGCGGTGACGACGTCCTCGTCCGGGTCCGCGGCCTCCAGGTGCACTTCGGCCCGCGGCGCCGACCGGTGCGCGCCGTCGACGGGGTCGACCTCGACGTCCGGCGCGGCGAGACACTCGGCCTGGTCGGGGAGTCCGGCTGCGGCAAGTCGACGCTGGGGAACGCGGTCCTGCGGCTGGTCGAGCCGACGGCCGGCACGGTCGAGCTCGACGGCACGGAGCTCACGGGCCTGGGCCGCCGGGAGCTCCGGGCGGTGCGGCGGCGCGCGGTCATGGTGTTCCAGGACCCCTACGCCAGCCTCGACCCGCGCCGCAGCGTCGGGGACTCCGTCGCCGAGCCGCTCGTCGTCCACCGGCTGCACGGCGGCCCCGCCTCGCGCCGGGCCAGGGTCGAGGAGCTGCTCGACCTCGTCGGCCTGCCCGCGTCGGCGGCCGACCGGTACCCCCACGAGTTCTCCGGCGGTCAGCGGCAGCGTCTCGGCATCGCCCGGGCGCTGGCCGGCGAGCCCGACCTGGTCGTCGCCGACGAGGCCGTCGCCAGCCTCGACGTGTCCATCCAGGCGCAGGTGATGAACCTGCTGCGCGGCCTGCAGCGGGACCTCGGCCTCACCCTGCTGTTCATCAGCCACGACCTGGCCGCCGTGCGGCACGTGAGCGACCGGGTCGCCGTCATGTACCTGGGGCGGGTGGTCGAGGTCGGCCCGGCGCAGCAGGTGGTCAGCGACCCGCAGCACCCCTACACCCGGGCGCTGCTCGCGGCGGTCCCGCGCCCGGACCCGGTCACCGAGCGCGCCCGCACCGCCCCGGTGCTGTCCGGGGACGTCCCCAGCCCGACCGACGTGCCGAGCGGCTGCCGGTTCCGCACCCGCTGCCCGAGCGCGTTCGACGCCTGCCCGACCGTCGACCCGGCGCTGGTCGACGTGGGGCCGGGGCACACGGCGGCCTGCCTGCTGCACACCCCGCACGCCCCGGGCCTTGCCTGACGCCGCCAGGAACCTGGGTGCCAGCACCAGACCCGGCCGGGTCAGCGGCTGAGGCGCGCCAGCAGCTCCGGACCGCGGCGGTCCATGATCCGGCCGCCGACCGTCGTGCCCACGGCCAGCAGGGCCACGCCGTAGCCGGTCGCCACCGCGACGAGCAGCCAGCCGACCACCGGGGTGAACCACGCCCACACCGCCAGGCCCAGCAGGGGCGCCAGCAGCGGCAGCAGGACGAGCAGGCTGAGGCCCTGCTGCACGAGCGCCGCCGTCCCCGCCCCGGGGTTGCCCGCGAACGGGTTGGCACCGGCCGGTGGCACGGGGAACGGCATGGCGACCGAGGACACCGACGCCACGCCGAGGCCCACGAGCAGGCAGCCGACGGCCAGCCCCACCGCCGCGGGGGCCAGCTCCGGGCGCCCGGCGACGACGGCCCCGACGACGGAGACGACGACGGTGGCGGGGGCAGCCCACACCAGCAGCGCGAGCGTGCGGGCGGTGCGGTCCTCGCGGCCCCGCACGCCGGCAGCCAGCGCCGTCCACACCGCGCTCCCGTCGAAGGCCAGCTCGTTGAGCATGGTCACGGCCAGCAGCAGCCCGAGCGTCGGACCGACGGCCAGCGCGAAGCCGGACGGCGCGTCGGCGAGCAGGGGCAGCACCAGGAGCAGGACGACGACGACCGGCAGCGTGACCACCGACAGCTGGTAGCGCGGGTCGCGCACCCAGTAGCGCAGGTGCCGGCCGGTGAGGGCGCCCAGGCGGGTGTCGGGCAGCAGCGAGCGGCGGGCCGAGGCCGCCGCGCGGACGTACAGCAGCCACAGCACCGCCGCCGTGGCGACCGCGACCAGGCCGCGCCCGGCGACGAC
>NZ_JBBEOI010000386.1 GCF_037860755.1 Aquipuribacter hungaricus
GGCCGCGACCTCCCTGCCGCCGAGGCCTCCGGGGCGCTGGCCGCGGCGGGCCGGGACGGGCTCGGTCGTCCCTCGCCCGGCACCGCCGGGCGGGTGCAGGCGCTCGTGGCCCTGCTGGCCGGGGGGACCGATGCGCCGGGCCTCGTGCTCGCGGCCGTCGCGGAGGCCGAGCTCACCACCACCGGAGCGTTCGCCCCCGCCGGCGGTGTGGTGGCCCGGGCGCTCGCACGCACCGTCGTCGTGGCGAGCGGCCTGGACCCGCACGGCGTCGTCGTCATGGAGCGGCACGCGCTCGCCGACCGGCCCGGCCGGGAGCAGGCGCTCGCCGGCTACGCCGCCGGGACGGCCGAGGGTGTGGAGGCCTGGGTCGTCTGGTGGGGGGACGCCGTCGTGGCCGGCGCCGCCCACGGCCGGCGCGTGGCCGACGAGGTGATGGCCGGGCGGCTGGCCTGAGCCGGTCTGGTCAGCGCCGTTCAGCGCTTGCGGCGCCTGGCCAGGTAGAGGCCGAGCCCGGCGCCGGCGGTCAGCGCACCCACCGCGCCCACGGTGCCCACGGCGGCCGGCGAGGGTGGGCCGACGGCGAGGCTGCGCGGTGCCCCTGCCGGCGGGGCGAAGGTGAGGACGGGCCAGCCGTGCATCTCGGCGTGGGCGGTGAGCTGGCGGTCGGGGTTGACCGCGTGGGGCCGGCCGACGGCGGACAGCATCGGCAGGTCGGTCGCGGAGTCGGAGTAGCCGTAGCTGGCCTCGAGGTCGTAGCCGTGCTCCTCGGCCAGGCGCCGCACCACCTCGGCCTTGTGGGCGCCGTAGGCGTAGAACTCCACGACGCCGGTGTACCGGCCGTCGACGACCTCCATGGTGCTGCCGACGACGTGGTCGACCCCGAGGCGCTCGCCGATCGGGCGGACGATCTCGTCGGCCCCGGAGGACACGATGACGACGTCGCGGCCGAACTGCTGGTGCCACCGGATCAGCTCGGCGGCCTCGGGGTACACCAGCGGGACGAGGACGTCCTCCAGGGCCTCGGCGACGACGTCGGCGACGACGTCGGTCGACCAGCCGGTCACCAGGTCGCTGAGCAGCTCGCGCATCCGCTCCATCTGGACGTGGTCGGCCCCGCGCAGCATGTAGGAGGCGTGGGCGTACGCACTGCGGGCCGACGTGCTCGGCGGCACCATGCCGCGGCGGCGGAACCCCCGCCCGATCGCGAAGGTGCTCGAGGCGGCGAGCACCGTCTTGTCCAGGTCGAAGAACGCCGCGACCTTCGGCGTCGCAGGCGGGGTGGGGGGCACCCGCCCACCCTACGGAGCGTGGCCGGGGGCAGCCTCACGGGCATCCCGCTGGGCAGTCCGGGGCGGCTGGTTGCTTGAACGCCGGATTACCGCCACACTTCCCGCAGGGCTTCCCCCAGCCCTAGGGACTCGGCGTCGTCCCCCCCGGCGACCCGAGTCCGGCGGCCCCTGCGTCCCCCCGGCAGGGGCCGCCCCTATGCCCGGCAGGTCCGCGCGGCCCTCGTGTCCACACCCCGAGGGCCGCGCAGACCGTCCACAGGCCGACCGCTGTGCGGCCGTCGCTCCTGGGTCGCGCTGGCTGGATGGACCCCGAGCGGCCGCCCGGCCGCGCGGTGAGGAGGACCCGTGGCCGAGCAGACCGAGGGGCGGCGCCCGGCGGGGCGCACCGCGCGCGCCGGGAGCGTGCTGTGCCTGGTGTCCGACCCGGACCTGCGGGCCCGCCTGCTCACCGCGTGCCGGGACGTCGCGGTCACGCCCGACGTGCGCGCCGGGGTGCCGACGGCGGGCCTCTGGTGCGCCGCGTCCCTCGTGCTGCTCGACGCCGCGACGGCGTCGCGGGTGGGGGGCCTGCCCCGGCGGGCGGGTGTCGTCCTCGTCCAGCCGGACGCCGGCGGCGGGGAGCCCGACGAGCAGGCGTGGCGCCTGGCGGTCGCGGCCGGGGCCGAGCACGTCGTCGTCCTGCCCGACGGTGCCGGGTGGCTGGCGGAGGCGCTCGTGCGGGCCGTGCGTCCC
>NZ_JBBEOI010000387.1 GCF_037860755.1 Aquipuribacter hungaricus
GCACCGCGCCCGGGAGCCGGGGCCCCGGCACCCGCCGGGCCGGGGCCCCCGGCGTCACCGGTCGGCGGGCGCGGGGGGCTCGTCACCGCGGACCACCGCCTCGATGTTCGCCACCGCGGCCCGGGTCATCGCGGCGCGGGTGGCCACGCTGGCCGACCCGACGTGCGGCAGGACGACGAGACCGGGCGTCCGCATGACGGCGTCGTCGGGGTCGCTGCGGGGCTCCCCGTCGAAGACGTCGAGGCCCGCCGAGTGCAGCCGGCCCGACCGCAGCGCCGCGAGCAGGTCCGCCTCGACGACCAGCGGGCCCCGCCCGACGTTGACGACGGTCGCACCGGGCGGCAGCAGGTCCAGGGCGGCGGCGTCGAGGACGCCGCGCGTCTGCGGGGTGAGCGGCAGGGCGAGGACGACGACGTCGCTGCCCCGCAGCAGCTCCTCCAGGCCCAGCGGGGACGAGACGCCGTCCGCGGGGGCAGAGGGGCGCTCGAGGTGGCGCACCTGCATGCCGAACCCCTGGCCGCGGCGGGCGACCGCCCGGCCGATCTCGCCGTAGCCGAGGATGCCGAGCCGGGCGCCGGCGACGTCGTGGCCGAGGAACGCGGTGGGGTCCGCCCCGGTCCACCGCCCGTCGCGCATGGTGTCCGTCGCCTCGACCAGGCGGCGCCGGGCCATGAGCACCAGCGCCATCGCGGTGTCCGCGACGGTCTCGGCGAGCACGCCGGGGGTGTTCGTCACCCGCACCCCGAGCTCCCGCGCGACGTCCAGGTCGACCCGGTCCACGCCCACGCCGGCGACCGCCACCACCCGCAGGCGCGGCGCCCCGCGGAGCACGCCGGCGTCCAGGACGTCACCGGGCTGGGCGAGCACCGCGTCGGCGTCCACCACGGCAGCGCGCAGCGCGGACGGGTCGGGCTCCGCCGCCCCGGCGGCGACCGGCAGCCGGACGACGTCGGCACCGAGCCGCGCGGCGGCGCGGTCGAGGTGCTCCGACCCGGCGACGTCCGGACGGGTGAGCAGGATGCGGGGGCGGTCCGGGGTCGGGGGTGCCTGGCGTGCCACGGGTGCAGTCTCGCCGGTCCGCGGCCCCGCCCGGGCGGCGGGCCGGTGAGTGGGCCGGTGGGCGGGCCGGTCGGCGGGCCGGTCGACGGCACGACCGGGGCCGTCACCCGGTCGGCCCAGGCCGCTCCCGTCCGTGAGGATCTCGGGTCGCGGTAACGGTCGGTGGTGTGGTGTGCTCACTGCGTGACTACTGCGGGCAATCCTCCGGACGCCCGGCGACGGACCCCCGTCGTGACCACGACAGAGCAGCACCCGCCCCGGGCCGCAGGACGAGGGGCCCTCGCCGGGCTCGTCTCCGCGGCGCTCCTGCTCGCCACGGCCACGGTCGTGGCCGCCCTCGTGGGCCGGGGGTCCGACCCGTTCCTCGCGGTCGGCGACATGGTGGTGCGGCTGTCGCCCAAGGCGCTCACCCGCTTCGCCATCGACACCTTCGGCTCCTACGACAAGCTCGTGCTGTTCGTCGGCATCGGCGTGGTGCTGGCCGTCGTGGCCGCGCTCGCCGGGGCCGTCGCCACCCGTCGCCCGGCGGCCGGGGTGGTCGTGCCCGTGCTGCTCGTCCTCGCCGCGGCCGCCGCGGTGCTGCTGGGCCCGGGGGCCGGGGTCCTCGACCTGCTGCCCCTGCTCGTCGGCACCCTGGTCGGGGCCACGGCCTTCGTCCTGCTCGTCGGGCTGGCCCGTCGAGGCACCCGCACCGCCACGTCGACGCCCGACGGGTCGACGCCCGACGGCTCGGGCCGCGCCGGGTCGAGCCCCGACGGGTCGGCCTCCGAGGGGTCCTTCGTCGCGACGCACGGCAGGCCCCGCGCCTCCCGCCGCCTGTTCCTGGGCGCGGCGGGCGGCACCGCCGCCGCCGCCGCCGCCATGGCCGCCCTCGGCCGCGTGGTCGGCACCAC
>NZ_JBBEOI010000388.1 GCF_037860755.1 Aquipuribacter hungaricus
CGACGTCGCGCCCGCGAGCCGGGCCGCGAAGGCCGCGGCGGCAGCCGGGTCGACGGTGGCGCGGCGCGCGGAGAGGGTGTCGAGCCGGCCGGCGATGGACGCGACGCGCGCCTGGACCTCGATCACGCTCACCGCGGGTCCCCGTCCCGCTCGTCCTGGGTGGCGCGGGCGGCGTCGGCCCGGGCGCGGCGGACACCGGCGACGACGTCCTCGAGCTCCAGCGCAGCGCGGCGGTCGCGCTGCAGGCGCTCCTCGGTCTGGCGGCGCTCCTGCAGCCGCTCGACGGCCTTGAGCCGCAGCCGCGCCTGGGCGACGAGCACCTGCTGGCGGTCCTCCTCCTGCACGGCGAGGGCGAGCATGTCGTCGGCGCGGGACAGGTCGGCGAGCTGGCCGGCCCGGCGGGCGAGCAGCAGCCGGACGTCGCCGGCGCAGTCGGTGAGGTGGGGGTCGCCGTGCATCCGGCCCACCACGTCGTCGCGCAGCTCCTGGGTGCGGGCGCGCACGGCGGTGGCGGCGACCCGGTCGCGCTCGGCGGCGGTGCGGGCGGTGCGCCGCAGGCCGAGCAGCCCGACGAGGCTCATGCGTCGCCCGCCGCGTGGGCCAGCGCCTGGAGCGCCTGGCTGGTCTCCCACGCCGGCGCCGGCTCGGCGAGGCCCTGGCGCAGGAACGCCTCGACCGGGCGCTGGAGCCGCAGGGCGGCGTCGACGTCGGCGTTGGTCCCGGACACGTAGGCGCCGACCTCCACGAGGTCCTTGGCCTCGCGGTGCGCGGCGAGCATCCGGCGCACGCGGGAGGCGGCGCGCAGCTCCTCGGCGGTGCTGACGTGGGGCGCCAGGCGGGACACGGAGCCGAGCACGTCGACGCTGGGGAACCGGCCGGAGGTGGCGATCGCGCGGTCGAGGACGAGGTGGCCGTCGAGCAGGCCCCGGACGGCGTCGGCGACGGGCTCGTTGTGGTCGTCGCCGTCGACGAGGACGGTGTAGACGGCGGTGATCGACCCGGTCGACAGCGGCCCGGCGCGCTCGAGCAGGCGCGGCAGCATGGTGAACACCGACGGCGGGAAGCCGCGGGTGGCGGGCGGCTCCCCCGCCGACAGCGCGACCTCGCGCTGGGCGTGGGCGACGCGGGTGAGGGAGTCCATGAGCAGGACGACGTCGGCGCCCTCGGCGGCGAACCCCTCGGCGATCCGGGTGGCGGCGAACGCGGCGCGCAGGCGCAGCAGGGGCGGGTCGTCGGAGGTGGACACGACGACCACGGACCGGGCCAGGCCCTCGGGGCCGAGGTCGTCCTCGATGAACTGCCGGACCTCGCGGCCGCGCTCGCCGACCAGGGCGATGACGGTGACGGCGGCCTCGTTGTTGCGCGTGATCATGGACAGCAGGGAGGACTTGCCGACGCCGGAGCCGGCGAAGACGCCCATGCGCTGGCCGCGGCCGACCGGCGTGAACGCGTCGAGGACCCGGACACCGAGCGGCAGCCGGGTGGTGATGCGGCCGCGGGCCAGCGGGGACGGGGCGTCGACCTCGACCTCGCCCCAGGCGGTGACCGCGGGCGCGGGCAGGCCGTCGAGCGGCGCGCCGGTCGGGTCGACGACCCGGCCGAGCAGGGCGCGGCCGAGGGGGATCCGGGCGCGGGTGCCGGCGGCGCGCGCGGTGGTGCCGACGGCCAGGCCGGACACGCCCCGCAGCGGGGTGCAGCTGAGGCGGGTGCCGGAGGCGGCGACGACCTCGGCCTCGGTGGTGAGGTCGCCCTCGCCGAGCAGGACGGTCTCGCCGACCGCGGCGCGCACCCCGTCGACCTCGACGCCCAGGCCGAGGACGGCGCTGATGCGGCCCGAGCGGGCGGGGGCGGCGGCCAGTGCGGCGACGCGGAGCCGGGGCCGGAGGAGGGCCTCGAAGTC
>NZ_JBBEOI010000389.1 GCF_037860755.1 Aquipuribacter hungaricus
CCCGCCGGCCAGGTGCGCCCCGGCCAGCCCCGCCCCGGTCAGCCCGGCGCAGCCGTCGCCGCGCGCGGCGGTCGTCCCGGTGTGCGCCGCGGTCCCCGCAAGGCCCGGCTCAGCCTGGCCCGGCTCGACCCGTGGTCGGTCTTCAAGCTGTCGTTCCTGCTCGCGGTGGCCCTGGGCATCGTCGGCGTCGTCGTCACGGCGGTCGTCTGGAACGTCGTCAACGGCATGGGCGTCTTCACCGACGTCAACGACCTCGTGGGCCAGGTGCAGGGCGACGAGAACGCCTTCGACATCTACAGCTACGTCGGCTTCGAGCGGATGCTGTCGCTGTCGGTGGTCGTCTCCGTCGTCAACGTCCTCATCATCACCGCGCTGGCGACGCTGTTCGCCTTCGTCTACAACATCTCCTCCGGGCTCGTCGGCGGGCTGCACGTCACCCTCACCGACGAGTGAGGCCCGGGCCCGTCCCGTCCTCGCCGGTTTCGGCGGGGGCCGGACGGTCGGGTACCCTCGCTCCTGCGCGTCAACGCGCCCCGGGCCTATAGCTCAGTTGGTCAGAGCGCTTCGCTGATAACGAAGAGGTCGGTGGTTCAAGTCCACCTAGGCCCACCCTGCTCCTGATGCCGCCCCCCGGTCACCGGCCGGGGGGCGTCGTCGTCCCTGGACGCTGGCCCTCGCCCCGGCTGGTGAGATCCGCCGAACGACGGCCCCGGACGGCGTGTCCCCGTCGTCCGGCCGCTCTCGTCGGCCGGCGCCAGGCGCGAGCGGTCACCGGTGACCGTCGCACCGGCGTGTCCCGGTCACCGGTGACCCCTCGCAGCCCCGGCCCGGCGATCCGGCCGGGTCAGCTCCGGGGGCCGGGCCAGCGGCGCCACCAGGGGCGGGCGGCGGTGGGCGGTGCGAGGTCCGGGACCGGCGGGGGCTCCGGGGCCGGCCGGGCGGCGCGCCAGCGGTCGAGCACCACCTCGACGTCCATGAGACCGACCGTCATGGGCGGGCCGCCGGTGGTCGGGCGGCGGAAGGCCTCCCGGACGCTGTCGTTGAACTCGGCGACGACCTCGCGCACCTGGGCCTCGCTGGTCAGCGTCCCCAGCCCGGCGAGCAGGCGCTCCCGGTCCCGCCGGAGCCGCAGCGGCACGGGCAGCGCCAGGGACAGGTCGACGCCCTCGCGCCGGGCGAGGTCGGCGGCCCACCGTTCAGCCGACCAGGGCTTGTCCAGGTCGGGGATCGGCTTGCCCGCGCCGGCCAGGTTGCTGAACGCGCCGCGCTCCTGCGCCTCGCGGATCTGGCGCTCGGTCCAGTCCTCGAACGACATGTCGACCGGCTTGCGTCGGGTCACCCGACCAGGGTCCCAGGTGCTCTCGCGCGCGCTCGGGCGGCCCGGCCCTGGCGTGTAACCTTGCCGGGCTGCTGTCGACGACGGTGGCGCACGGCCCGGGACCTGCAGGAGGAGACCACGTGAGGCGCATCCTCGTCGCAGCCTTCACCGGTGTGGCCGCCTTCGCGGCATGGCGCCGGTGGACCGACCGGAAGCACGAGGCCGAGCTCTGGGCCGAGGCGACCGACCCGGTCTGAGCACCACGGGCACCATCGGACCACCCGCACGACCGACCGGCAGCGACCGGTCAGCACGACCCGGACGGCTCCGGGGGGCGTGGCGCAATTGGTAGCGCACCTGCTTTGCAAGCAGGGGGTTAGGGGTTCGAGTCCCCTCGCCTCCACCCAGGCCGGGGTCCCTCTCGTCTCGCCGCGAAGGGGCCCCAGTCTGCTCATGCCGCGACCGACGGCCTCCGCCCCCGGCGCCGGACGAGCCGCCGCAGCGGACCTCCCGCCGGTCGCTCCGCCGGCAGCGCCGCGCCGACGGCCTGCAGCGCGGCGAGCGCGGCCGCCAACCCGCG
>NZ_JBBEOI010000390.1 GCF_037860755.1 Aquipuribacter hungaricus
GCGGGCGACGCCGGGGCCCCCGACCCGGGCAGGCTCGTCGCCCTGCCCGGCGCCGGCGCCGCAGGCGGCCTGGGGTTCGCCCTGCTGGCCCTCGGCGCGCGCCGCCTTCCGGGCGTCCAGGCCGTCGCCGACGCCGTGGGCCTGGCCGGGAGGCTGGACGGGGCGGACCTCCTGCTCACCGGTGAGGGCTCGTTCGACTGGCAGAGCCTGCGGGGCAAGGTCGTCGCCGGGGTGGCGCACGTCGCCCAGGCCGTCGCGGTCCCCGTGGTCGTCGTCGCGGGGCAGGTCGCCGTGGGCCGCCGGGAGCTCGCGGTCGCCGGGGTCGAGGCGGCCTACGCGGTGGCCACCGGCGAGCAGGAGGTCGCCGAGTCCCTGGCCGCCCCCGCCCGCACGCTCGCGGCGCGGACCGCCCGGGTCGCCCGCACCTGGCACCGCTGAGGCCCGGCGGCCGGGGAATCATGCGCGGCGACGTAGCATTGACGGGTACGGGAGCGGGCACCACCCGCTCCGGACCAGTGCCCCCGGCGATCCAGGAGCCGCACATGACCGACACCACCACGACCTCCGCGACCACCAGCGTCGGCACGACGGCCGAGACCGCCAAGGCCCCGCACGAGGTGACGCTCACCAGCGTCGCCGCCGACAAGGTCAAGGGCCTGCTCGCCCAGGAGGGCCGCGACGACCTGCGCCTGCGCCTGGCCGTCCAGCCCGGCGGCTGCTCCGGCCTCATCTACCAGCTGTACTTCGACGACCGGACCATGGACGGCGACGCCGTCCGCGAGTTCGAGGGCGTCGAGCTGGTCGTGGACCGGATGAGCGTCCCCTACCTCGCCGGTGCGACCGTCGACTTCGCCGACACCATCGAGAAGCAGGGCTTCCAGATCGACAACCCCAACGCGCAGGGCTCCTGCGCGTGCGGTGACTCCTTCCACTGAGCCCGCCCCCCGGCGACGGGGCGCGGCAGGTCCCTCCACGGGGCCGGCCGGCCCGGTCGCCGACCAGCTCCGACGAGCACTGCAGCGCGCCCCCGACGGCCAGGACCTGGTCTGCGTCGGGGGCGCGCTGTCGTCGGGGCTGCTGCTCGAGGGCTACCGGACCGGGCTGTTCGCCATGGAGGTCCGTGTCCGCCGCCGGGACGTGCTCGGCTGGTTCTCCCCCGACCCCCGCGGCGTCCTCGAGCCGGACCGGGTCCACCAGTCCCGCACCGACCGCCGCCTGTCCCGCCGCTTCGAGACCCGGGTGGACACCGCCTTCGACGACGTGGTCGCCGGCTGCGCCGACCCGTCCCGGGAGGGCGCGTGGATCGACGACGCCTACGCCCGCACGTACGCCGAGCTGCACCGGGCCGGGCACGCCCACTCGGTGGAGACCTGGGCCGACGGCCGGCTCGTCGGCGGCCTGTTCGGCGTCGTCGTCGGCGGGCTGTTCGCCGCGGAGTCCAAGTTCCACGTCGAGACCGGAGCGTCCAAGGCGGCCGTCGTGGCGCTCGCCCGGATGCTCGCCGCGGAGACGACGGGGCCGCGGCTGGTCGACGTGCAGTGGTCCACGCCGCACCTGGCGAGCCTGGGCGTGGGGGAGCTCACCCGCCCCGCGTACCTGGAGCGGCTGGCCACGCTCGTCGACGTCCCGCCGCCCGCCTGCTTCGACCCGGCCCTGCGCGCCGCGGCGGACGGGACCCGCTGACCTCAGCCGGTGCGGACGGTGGCCGACCAGCCGTCGCCGGTCCGCTCGAGCGCCACGACGGCGTGCCCGCGCATGCCGGCCCAGGCGGGGACGTCGTGCTCGACGGCCGGGTCGGTCGCCAGCACCGTCGCCAGGGACCCGGGGGGCAGGCCCGCCACGGCGCGCGCCAGCCGCAGCACGGGGACGGGGCAGCGGGTGCC
>NZ_JBBEOI010000391.1 GCF_037860755.1 Aquipuribacter hungaricus
CCAGCCGAACATATCTGGCATCAATTTTTGGCACGCTGTTGAGTTCTCAAGGAGCAGGTGCTCACCAGATCGACCCGTCAGGGTGTCTCTGGGGCTAGGGTGGCCGCCCGGGCCTACCGCCTCTCGGCGGTCCGGCCGCTGCGTGGCTCCGTCCACCTCGTGGTGTCCGGCGCTCCCCGTGGGGCGACAACGAGAAAGTTACGGGCAGACGTCCACGAGGTCAAATCGCCTGGTCAGAGGGCTGCGAGCCGCACGGCCGCCAGCGTCCGGCGCCCGCGGCGGAGCACCGCCACGCGGCCGTGCACGAAGTCCTCGGCCGCGAGCACCGCGTCCTCGCCGGCGACCTTGCTGCCGCCCACGGACACCGCGCCCTCGGCGATGGACCGCCGGGCGGCCGAGCGGCTCGGGGACAGGCCGGTCGCGGTCAGGGCGTCCACCACCGAGGCACCGACGGGCAGCTCGGCGGACGGCAGCTCGGCCGTGGCGTCGAGCAGGGTGCGCTCGTCGACGTCCCGGAGGTCCCCCCCGCCGAACAGGGCCCCGGCGGCTGCCTCCACGGCGTCCCGCACCTGAGGACCGTGCACCAGCGCCGTAAGCTCGGAGGCGAGCCGGCGCTGCGGGGCCCGCAGGTGCGCCCGCTCCTGCAGGTCGAGGGCGAGCTGCTCCTCCTCGTCACGGTCCAGCGTCGTGAAGTACCGGACGTAGGCCATGACGTCGCGGTCGTCGCTGTTGAGCCAGAACTGGTGGAAGGCGTAGGGGCTGGTCATGGCCGGGTCCAGCCAGACCGCTCCCCCCTCGGACTTCCCGAACTTGGTGCCGTCCGCCTTGGTGACCAGGGGCGTCCCCATCGCGTGCACCTGCTGCCGCTCGACCCGGTGCAGCAGGTCGACGCCCGCGGTGAGGTTGCCCCACTGGTCGGACCCGCCCGTCTGCAGCCGCACCCCGTGCCGGCGGTACAGCTCGAGGAAGTCCGCCGCCTGGAGCAGCTGGTAGCTGAACTCCGTGTAGCTGATCCCGTGCTCGCTGTTCAGCCGGGCACTGACGGACTCCTTGGCCAGCATCTTGCTCACCCGGAAGTGCTTGCCGACGTCGCGCAGCAGCTCCAGCGCGCTCATGCCGCCCAGCCAGTCGAGGTTGTCGACCATGGTCGCCGCCGCCGGTCCCTCGAAGTCGAGGAAGGGCGTGAGCTGGTCGCGGATGCGCTCCACCCAGGCCCGCACCTGCTCGGCGGAGTTGAGCGTGCGCTCCGACGTGGGCCGGGGGTCCCCGATAAGCCCGGTCGCCCCGCCCACCAGGGCGAAGGGACGGTGGCCGTGCTCCTGGAACCGGCGCAGCGTGAGCACCTGGGTGAGGTGGCCGACGTGCAGGCTGGGCGCGGTGGGGTCGAAGCCGCAGTACAGCCCGACGGGCCCGGCCGCGAGCTCCGCCTGCAGGGCGTCCTCGGGGGTGCTCACCGCCACGAGGCCTCGGCGCTGCAGGTCCTGCCAGACCGCTCCGGTCGACGTGCTCACGGTGCTCCTCCTGGTGCCGGGGGCTCGCCCTCCGGCGTCGGGGCCGGCGGGGTGTCCGCCGTGACGGGCGAGGCGGTCCGGGGCGACCGCCTGCGGGGCTGGGCTGCACGGTACGCGGACACCGTCGCGCCCCCCGTCTCCCACCACCGCCACGGGGTGGCCGCCCCCTCCCCCGCGACTCCCACGCGCGGGCCCGACGCGACGGCTGCCGGGGGCTCCGGGGCGGGCAGGAGCCGCACGCGGGAGGCGGGGTCGAGCAGGTCGGTGCCGTCGTCGTCGCCGGTGATCCCGAGCGCCCGGGTCAGGCGGGCGGGACCGCGGGCGAGGTCGCGCGCCCGCACGGCAGCGGGAAGTCGGAGGCCAAG
>NZ_JBBEOI010000392.1 GCF_037860755.1 Aquipuribacter hungaricus
GCCCCGCGCGCGACGGCCACGCCTCGAGCGGGCTCGCGCAGCTGTCCGCGCCGGCGCCGGCCAGGGCCCTGCCCGGCGACGGCCCCCGCCGCCCGGCCGCCCCCAGCGAGCTCGGCGGTGGACGCTCGTGAAGGTCCTCCTCGTCGCCTCGACCGGCGGCCACCTCGCCCAGCTCCTCGCCGTCGGCGACGCCTGGTCCGCCCACGAGCGCCACTGGGTCACCTTCCGCAAGGCCGACGCCCTCTCGGCGCTGGCCGGCGAGAAGGTGACCTGGGCCTTCCACCCGACGACGCGCAACGCGTGGAACGCGCTGCGCAACCAGGTGCTCGCCGTCGTCACGCTGCTGCGCGACCGGCCCGACGTGGTCGTGTCCACGGGTGCGGGCGTGTCCGTGCCGTTCTTCGTGGCGGCCCGGGTGCTGCGGGTGCGCACCATGTACATCGAGGTGTTCGACCGGGTGGACGAGCCGACGCTGTCGGGCCGGCTCAACTACCCGCTGTCCGACGCCTTCTGCCTGCAGTGGGACGAGCAGCTGTCCGCGTACCCCGAGGGCGTCGTCGTGGGCAGGACGCTGTGAGCGCCGCCGACCCCCGCCCCACCGTCGTGGTGAGCGTGGGCACCGACCACCACCGCTTCGACCGCCTCAGCGACTGGCTCGAGCCGTGGATCGCCCGGCACCCCGAGGTCCGCGTCGTGCACCAGCACGGCTCGTCCCGGCCGGCCCGGGGCGCCGAGCCGGTGCGCATGCTGCCGCGCGAGGAGATGCTGGCCCTGCAGCAGGAGGCGACGGCCGTGGTCGTCCAGGGCGGGCCGGGCTCGATGCTCGACGCCCGCCTGTGCGGCCGGCTCCCCGTCGTCGTCCCGCGGCTCGCCCGCCTGCACGAGGTCGTCGACGACCACCAGGTCCACTTCTGCGACCGGCTGTCGGCACTCGGCTGGATCACGCTGGCCGACGACGCCGACCGGCTGGCGGCGCTGCTCGACGAGGCGCTGGCGGACCCCCAGGCGTTCCGCTGCACCCCGCACGTCTCGGCCGCACCGGAGACCGCCCTGGTCCTGGCCCGCAGGCTCGAGGCCGTCCGCGCCGCGCCGGTGGGCTTCGTGTCGTGGCGGCGGCTGCTCGCCGTGGTCCGCGCCCCGAAGGTCACCGTGGCGCCGACGCCGGCGCCGGTCCCCGTCCCCACGGGCGGCGTCCCCGCCGGACCCGTCCTGCCGGTCGGTCCCGTCATGGTGCCCGTCGCCCCCGTGCCCCCGGTCGTCCCGCTGCTCCCGGTCGCGCACATGGTCCCGGTCTCGACCGTGCCCCCGGTCCCGGCTGGCGTGGTCGTCGCAGCCTCCGGGGCTGCCGACGCCATCGACGACGAGCCGTGGAGCAGCGAGCCGCGCATCGGCGTGCCGCGCGCCGGGGACGACCCCGTCGACCCGCGCACCGCCGCGCCCGCCCTCCCCGTGCCCGCGCGCACAGACGACCCTCGCGTGACCGAGCGCACGGGCCAGGCATGACGACGGCGGACCGGGCCCCGGGCGGTCCGTCCGCGGGTCCGGGCCCGTCCCGACGCACCCGTCTCGTGCTGGTCGGCGCCGGCTCCGTGGCTGCGGTCGCGGCCGCTGCCGTCGGCCTGAGCACGCTCGGCGGCGCCGACGGGCCGGTGGCCGCGCAGCCGTCGCCCTCGACGGACGCCTCTTTGCCCCCGTCGTCGCCCGCCCCGTCGGTCGCCCCCTCCCCCGAGGCCACGGCCGGCGGTACCACCGCGCCCGCCGTGGCGGACCCGGCTCCCTCCGCCGCGCCGGACGCCGCGCCGACGGTGGCCCCCGCCGAGGGGGCCCCGACGGCCCACCACCCCGGGCAGCTGTTCG
>NZ_JBBEOI010000393.1 GCF_037860755.1 Aquipuribacter hungaricus
GGTCGCGGGCGTGCCGGACGCGGACGCCGGGCAGGTCGACCGGGGCGCGCGCCACCAGGTCGGCCAGGGGCTCGACGAGCTCGACCGGGGCGGTGACCCGGACCCGCGCCCGGCAGCGGAGCAGCACCGGCGCGGGGACCTCGCCGGCCCGCACCCGCGGGTCGTCCGCCAGCGGCGCCCCCTCGGCGGCGACCGCGCCGTCGCGCAGCCACACCCCGACGTCCCCGGCCCGCAGGAGCGAGGCCATCGTCAGCAGGGCCTGCTCGGGCGTCCATCCCCGGTCGTCGACCTCCACCACGACGAGCGGGGACGCCCAGACCGGGCCCGGCGGGCGGGTCGCGGGCGAGGGGAGCAGCGTGGCCAGGGTCGCGGCCTGGGCGTTCTGCACGGCGCGGCGGTCGACCTCGCGCCCGGCGAAGTCGACGCCGTCGTGCCAGGCCACCGCGCCCGGGACGTGGCGCAGCTGCGCGCCGGCGAGCCAGCACCGGTTGGCGATCTCCCAGTCCTCGCCGCCGTAGGCCCGGAACGAGGGCTCGAAGCCGCCGACCCGCTCGAACAGGCTGCGGTGCATGCTGAGGACCGCGGCGATGACCCAGCGGTAGGACTCGTCGTCCGCCGCCCGCAGGTCGTCGGTCCAGCGGAACCCGTCGACCAGCCAGCGCGGCTCCTCGAGCTCCTCCGGCGCGCCGCCCGTCCCGGCGAACCAGGCGGACAGCCTGGCCGGGGTCCACCCGGCCAGGTCGGCGTGCCGCCGGCGGCCGACGACGAGCACCTCGCCGGTGCCGCCGGGGGCGGCCAGGTCCGCGGCGGCGGTCGCGTCAGTCTCCGCGAGCACCGCGGCGAGGTAGCCGGGCTCGGGCACCGTGTCGCCGTCGAGGAAGCACAGCACCCTCCCCGTGCCCGCCGCGGCGCCGAGGTTGCGGGCGGCGGCCGCGCGGAACCCGTCGTCCTCCTGGGCCACGAGCCGCAGCGCGTACGGCTGCGGCGGCAGGACCGGAGCCACCGGGGAGCCATCGTCGGCCACGACGACTTCGAACCGGTCCGCCGGGAGCGTCTGCGCGGCGAGCCCGGCGAGCACGAGGGCCAGCCGGTCGGGTGCGTCGTAGTGGGTGACGACGACGGACACCTCGGCGGTCTCGGGGCTCTCGGGGACCTCGGGGACCTCGGTCACGACGGCCAGCCGGCGAGGGTGAGGCGGGCCGCCTCGGCGGGACCGGGGCCGACCGGCGCCCCGGGGTCGAGCCGGGTGATGGTCGGGTCGTCGAGCGCCCTCCGGACGCCGTCGGCGAGGGCGGCCGGGTCGTCGTCGACGAGCAGCAGCCCGCCCGGCGCCCGGCGGTCGACCTCCTCGGTGTACCGGCTGCGGACTGTGACCGGGCGGCGGCCGGCCGACAGCCAGGCGGTGAGCGAGGCCGACGCGGACACGTGCCGGGGCGCGAACACGGGCACGTCGACCGCCCGAAGCAGGGCCGGCAGGTGCGCGTCGTCGACCCAGCCGTCGACGACCAGGGGCCGGCCGGACGCGCGGGCCCGCCCGGCCAGGTCGTCGAGCAGGTCCTCGTGGCCGGGGGACGCCCCGCCCAGCACCCGCAGCCCGACGTCGGCGGGCAGCCCGTCGAGGGCGGCGAGCACCTCGGCGTGGCCCTTGCCGGGGTAGACCCAGCCGAGCACGGCGACCTGGCGACCGGGGGTCCCCTGGTCCGCCTCGGAGGCACCGGCTGACGGGGACGCCGCGTCCGGCGCCCCGCCCTGCCCGCCCGGGTCCGGCGCGACGACGGGCGAGGGGCCGGGCGGCGGTACCGCGAGCGGGACGACCCGCACGGGGGTGGCGGCGGCCGGCGTGCCGGCGGTGACC
>NZ_JBBEOI010000394.1 GCF_037860755.1 Aquipuribacter hungaricus
GCCACGGCCGCCGCGGCCTTCGCCGCCGCCCTCACCGCCGCGCTGGGCGAGGGTCTCGGCGCCGGCGCCCCGGCCGTCGGTGCGTCCTCGGTGAGCCCCGCGCCCGTCCCCGTCGGCCCCGTGCTGGCCGAGGCCGGGTCGGCACCCGTCGCCGACGTCCTCGCGCACCTGCTCGTCACCAGCGACAACACCGTCGCCGACGGCGTCGCCGGCCTGGTCGCCCACGAGCTGGCCGCCCCGACCGCGTCCGCGTCCGCCGGCGCGACGGTCGTCGACGTCGTCCGCCAGCAGGGCGTCGACCTCGGCCCGACCGTCGCCGCGGACGGCTCCGGCCTGGAGGACGGCAGCGTCTCCTCCGCCGCCGCGCTGTCGGGGCTGCTCGCGGCCGCCGCGGCGGCGCCCGCCGAGGACGACCTGTCGCTGCTGCCCTCGCTGCTGCCGGTCGCGGGCCTGGAGGGCACGCTGTCGTCCCGGTTCACCGCGCAGGAGCGCAGCGCGGCCGGGCGGGGCGTGGTCCGCGCCAAGACCGGGACGCTCACCGGTGTCGTCGCCCTCGCCGGGGTGGGCACGACCGCCGACGGGCGCGGGGTGTCCTTCGCGCTGCTGTCCGGCGGCGTCCCGCCCGGCGGCACCGACGCGGCCCGCGCCGCCGCCGACCGGGTGGCCGCCGCGGTCGTCGCCTGCTGCTGACGTCGGCCTACCCTCGACCCATGCAAGCCACCGCGACCCTCGTCGACTGGGAGGCCGCCGGGGCGGCAGCGGCGGCCCTCGTGCCGCCCGGCCCGGCCATGACCCGGGCCGAGATCGAGGACCTCGTCGCGGAGCTGCGCAGCTGCGCCTCCCTCGCGGTCGACCCCGTGGCCGAGACGTCCGGGCTCGAGGCGGGCGAGGACGGCGGCGCCGTGCTCGTCGTCGACCGGGCCGGCTGGGCACGCGCGAACGCCGCGTCCTTCGGCGCCCTCATGGACCCCGTCCTCTCGGCGGCCCTGCAGCGGCAGAAGGCCGGCCGGTCCGGGGGGCGGGGCACGCCCGAGGGCCCCGCCGCGCTCGCGGCCGTCACCCGCGCGGTCAACGCCGCGGAGACCGGCAGCCTGCTCGCCTTCATGGCGTCCAAGGTGCTCGGCCAGTACGACGTGCTGGCCCCCGACGGCGGGCGGCTGCTGCTCGTCGCGCCCAACGTCGCCCACGTCGAGACCGAGATCGGCGCCGTCCCCTCGGACTTCCGGCTCTGGGTGTGCCTGCACGAGGAGACCCACCGCGTGCAGTTCGGCGCCAACCCGTGGCTCGCCGGCTGGTTCCGCGGCCAGGTCGTCGAGCTGCTCGACGACATGCTCGAGGACCCCGCGAGCTCGCTCAAGCGCCTCGTCGACGGGCTCGGCAGGCTGCCGGACCTGCTGCGCGCGCCCGCCCCGGGCGCCGACGCCCCGGCCGGGTCGGCCAGCGGCGGCCTCATCGACCTCGTCCAGACGCCGGAGCAGAAGGAGCGCCTCGACGCGCTCAGCGCCGTCATGTCGCTGCTGGAGGGCCACGCCGACGTCGTCATGGACGAGGTCGGCCCCTCCGTCGTCCCCACGGTCGCGCAGATCCGGGCCCGGTTCGGCGCCCGCCGCGGCGGCACCGGCCCGGTGGACCGCGCGGTGCGCCGCCTGCTCGGCCTGGACGCCAAGGTCGCCCAGTACCGCGACGGCGCCCGCTTCGTGCGCGCGGTGACCGCGCAGGTCGGCACCCCCGGCTTCAACGCGGTGTGGTCCGGCCGGGGCACCCTGCCCAGCGCCGCCGAGCACCGGGACCCCGCGGCGTGGGTGGCCCGGGTCCACGGCTGAGGGCGCCCG
>NZ_JBBEOI010000395.1 GCF_037860755.1 Aquipuribacter hungaricus
CACCCGCCGCGGCGGCAGCGGCCCGGCGGCGGGGACCGCCGCGTCCCTCGCGACCCCGCCGTCGTCGCTGGAGCTGCGCCGGCGCGAGGAGCGCACCCGCCGCGCGCGGCGCTCCACCCTGACCGCGCTGGTGAGCACCCTCGCCTTCGCGGTGCTGCTGTGGGTGGGCGTGACGAGCGCGCCCGGGTGGCCGCGGGTGCAGGCGGCGTTCCTCGACCCGCAGGTCGCCGCCTCGTCGCTGCCCGGCATCCTGCGCGGGCTCTGGCTCAACGTGCGGGTGCTGGCGGTCGCCGCGGTCCTCACCCTCGTGCTCGGCATGCTCGTCGCGGTGGTCCGCACCCTGCGGGGGCCGGTGTGGCTGCCGCTGCGCCTGCTGGCCACCGGCTACGTCGACCTGTTCCGCGGGGTCCCGCTCATCGTCCTGCTGTACATCGTCGGCTTCGGGGTGCCGGCGCTGCGCTTCACCGACGGCCGGATCAGCTCGGTGGTGCTCGGCACGACGGCCATCGTCCTCACGTACTCCGCGTACGTCTCGGAGGTGTTCCGGGCCGGCATCGAGACCGTGCACCCGAGCCAGCGGCTCGGTGCCCGGTCGCTCGGCCTGTCCTACGCGCAGTCGATGCGGCTGGTCGTCCTCCCGCAGGCCGTCCGCCGGGTGATGCCGCCGCTGCTCAACGACTTCGTCGCCATGCAGAAGGACGTCGGGCTCATCTCGCTGCTCGGCGCGGTCGACGCGGTGCGGGCGGCGCAGATCGCCCAGCTCGACGGGTTCAACTTCACGCCGTACGTGGTCGTCGCCCTGCTGTTCGTCCTGCTGTCGGTGCCGACCGCGCGCCTGGCGGACTGGGTGAGCATCCGCGCCACCCGCCGCGAGCAGGCGGGGGCGGTCCTGTGAGCGCCGACCTGTCCCTGCCGCAGGGGCCGACCCGCGGGCGCGAGGTCGTCCTCGACGTCCGCGGCCTGGTCAAGCACTACGACGACACCCCGGTGCTCCACGGCATCGACGTCACCGTGGGCGAGCACGAGGTGGTCGCGCTCATCGGCTCCTCCGGGTCGGGCAAGTCGACGCTGCTGCGCTGCGCCGCCCTGCTGGAGCCGGTGACCGACGGGCAGGTGCTCCTGGACGGGCAGGACATCACCGACCCGGGCGTGGACGCCGACGCGGTGCGGAGCCGGTTCGGGGTGGTGTTCCAGGCCTACAACCTGTTCCCGCACATGACCGTGCGGCAGAACATCACGCTGGCCCCGCGGGTGGTCCACGGCGTGCCCGCCGACCAGGCGGACGCCCGCGCCGAGGAGCTGCTGGCCCGGGTCGGGCTGCTCGACAAGGCCGACGCCTACCCCGACCGGCTGTCGGGCGGTCAGCAGCAGCGGGCGGCGATCGCCCGCGCGGTGGCGGTCGAGCCCCGCGTGCTGCTGCTCGACGAGGTCACCTCCGCGCTGGACCCCGAGCTCGTCGGCGAGGTGCTGGCGCTGGTCCGCGAGCTCGCCGAGGGCGGGGCGACCATCCTCATGGCCACGCACGAGATGGGCTTCGCCCGGCGGGTCGCCGACCACGTCTGCTTCCTCGACGGCGGCCGCCTCGTCGAGGAGGGCCCGCCCGCCCAGGTGCTCGGGGAGCCGACCGTCGCCCGGACCCAGCAGTTCCTGCGCCGCGTCGTGGACGCCGGCCGGCTGTAGCCCCGCACGCCGGCGGGGGCGCCGCGGTCCGCCGACGGGGTGGCGCCCCGCCGGGTTGCGCCTGGCCCGCGCGGTCCCGACATCGCGGCGATGCGCGGCGATGGGCCGCCCTGACCGGACATCACCGCACTCTCGGCGGCCCCG